>JXSN01000267.1 GCA_001276605.1 Achromatium sp. WMS2 | reverse complement strand
AAAAAATGGCTGCCTCTAGCTGATTCCGGAAAACACATGTGTGTAAGAGAGTTAGGGCGACAAGAACCAACGCCGTCTTTACGGTATAGGGCGGAGTGGGTCTGCACTTATGTTTGAAATTGGTATGCTTGAATTTAGTCTTTAATTTTTTGTCAAGCATTAAAAACTGGATTATCGAGTGTTAATATTTTTTGAAGTCTAAAATAGACTTAAACTTACTGGGCATAACTAACCCTGTAACGCGGAGTTGCTTGTGGTATATTTAGTGTGATATTGCATATTAATCGGTTCCACTCAGTTTATTTACCAGTGACGAGCTACGATTGTGTATCCAGAGTATTCCAGGTGTGATAGCCCTACTTAAGGCACAGGCTGACCACATGGAAGAAACTAACACGGGGAGTGCAATGGCGGTGCCAGTTGCTCTACCTACATGGCCGCCGATCACGATGGCGGTACCGCCGACGACTGTTATTAGAGTACCCATAGTTAAGGCTGAGGCGATACAGATCATGCTATCTAGCTCGGTTTCGGTCATGGCTGAAGTATCGTAGCCCAACCAACTATTGACCCAATTTGGCACAGTAGTAGCAGGCCACGTAGTTTGAGGAGTAAACACTGAAAATATCAGTATTAACATAGAAATAATTTTTATTGATTTTTTTAACATATTATGTCTTCTTAGCATTCAATAAAATTCGTGTCAATTAGTCCTTGGTATTATCAGTAACTAATTTGGGGAACAGTAGTGTAGTGATACCGATGGTGGCGATGCTACGATTTTTTTGACATCTGAGGATGCTTTAGCAACCAGGGGATAGGCGGTGTTGGGTTTAGCAACAGTAAATCCGGCAGCTTCTAGTTTGGTACCAGCGGCTTCTGATTCGTAATGGTATAAAATCATACGTTGCCATTGCTCTGGTTTATATTCGCGGTGTAGATCCGACAGCGCAGTATGGGCTGGATTAGGTTCTATACCACAATCGTGTAAAATAATCTCACCGCTATTGGCAAATTGGACCAAAATTTCTGGTATGGGTTTAGTATCGCCACTGTAGAAAAAGTGGCCACGTAAGGTTATTCCAAAGGCTGAATTGGGATTATGGTGCCGCACTGGAAATACGTTGAAATACATGTTTTGATACCAAAATCCATCGGCTACCGGAATCAAATGGAAGGCATCCCAGAAATTTACTCCGCCTTCGGCTAGATTACTTGGGTAATTAGCAATTCTTTGCTGTAGTAGCGGTAATAATTCTACAGGGCAGAAAAATTTGGGTTGGTGTTTGTAATTGGGGGTGGTTATAAGTCGGTAAAATAGCCGCTCTAAACCGCCAATGTGATCGTAGTGGGCATGGGTTACGAATAGCGCTGGGATTTTAGCATTTGGATAAGTGGATTCGAATGCGTTAATCGTGCTATGGCCACAGTCAATTAGTAGTAATGGCCCACTGGAGTTTTCTAAGACGCAGGCAGAATTACCAAGGCTTTGGGCATAAGCGTTTCCTGTACCTAAGAATCTTATAGACAAATTTTGCATATCCACAGGCGCGTATCCTTTAAGTGTAGAGTATGATTTTTTACTGCAGAACGATGGCCTTCACTTAAAACCAGCGAAAACCATCTGTATCATAAATGGATAGTAGGAAGTTAGCGCAAATAAATTACTTTATTTTGGCTTCCGTGTAGGATACATGTTTACGTATCACAGGATCATATCTACGTAATTTTAACTTATCTGGGGTTTTCTTCTTGTTTTTGGTGGTAGTATAGAAGTGTCCGGTGTTGGCACTGGAGACTAACTTTATCTTGTCCCGGGCGGCTTTGGCCATTGTTGTGTTCCTTTGGGTTGTTGCTAGGCTATACGCGCTCACCGCGAGCGCGCATAGTAGCGAGTACGGTATCTATGCCCTGTTTGTCTATGGTACGCAGGCCGGCGGTCGAAATTCTTAAGCGTACCCAGCGGCGTTCGCTAGCAACCCAAAATCTGTGATAGTGCAAGTTGGGGATGAAGCGGCGCTTGGTTTTGTTATTGGCATGAGATACGTTGTTGCCTGTAATTGGGCGTTTATGCGTTACTTGACAGACTTTAGACATGGTGTTTTCTCGCTTGTTATGCTATTAAAAACTTCTATGGTGTTTAACCTTGGTTGGATACTACAGGTTACACTTGGGCCTTAATTGTAATGTATCTATTGCCAGTAATTTTTTGGGGTGATAGCTTCAGCTATATTCCCTATAGAATACTATGGATTCCAACCATGTCTAGTGTACACTAAATTTAGGGTATCGCAAAAACTTAGGTATAGTTTAACTGTTGAGAAGTGCACTTGCTAGTAATTTTTATGGTAATATTTAACAAAATACACGATATTAACTTAGAAATAATATGGTAATGGGGCGGCATTAACCATAATTTATATTGGGTTTAAGTCTTGGTCCCGGGTAAGGATGCTTCTATATCAATGTATACAGCAATGTGATATGCTTATGGCGAATATCAG
>JXSN01000266.1 GCA_001276605.1 Achromatium sp. WMS2 | reverse complement strand
TTTGTAGCAGGAGTTGTTGAGAAGGTGATCATTAAGGATCATGTGAAAGTATTTTTCTCTTTCCATGATACATGGTCCCAGGTTTTTGTCAGAAGGTAGGACAATTATATTTGTATTTTTTTGTAGTTGGGAGAGGGTGGCAGTTTCAATAGGGTTAAGATTAGGTATGGTTGTTTTGTGTTTATTCTTCATATATTGGCTTTTAGCAATTTTAATAAAGTTACATAGACTTGTTTCTAAAGTAACATTTGCTTTTCGAGGTTGCCAGTTTGTGAGTTTTATAAGAAGTTTGGGGTTATATGTATCATCAGATGTAGAGTAGTAGTTGTATTTGATATGGATATCCCTTAAAAATCATTGGAAGTTTGGCAGTGATGGTTTGTGAGTAATGATGCCAAAGTTTAAACCCAATCCTAACAAATTGATGGTGGTAGGGGAAAGTGTAGTAATGTCACAAAGGTTATGACAAGATCTGTTAGGGATTTTAGTTGATGTTTGAAATTTTTGTATGTAGAGTTTTTTTTTGCTGTCCATATGGGCATATCTTGTTTGACAATAAACCCATATTTGTTTAGGATAGTTTTGGACAGGGTGGTGTAGGTTTGGTGATAATTGTGGTAGAAGGTATTTTTGAGTTTTGTTGGAATGAGTTGAGTTTGGTGTTTTTTTATTTTTCTTGCATGTCATTGTTGAATTCGATGTGATTTTGGTTTTGGTTTTTGGTTAGACAGATGGATTTTTTTATTGTTTTGTATTATTTTATTGGTTTGAATTAATATTTGTTGTTGTTGTGGTTGTTTTTCTTTTGTTCTTTCTGTTCTGGTGACATTGGCTGTTGGTGGCGGGTTTGTTGGTTTTCTTGTCATTGTTGCAGGCTGATCCATCTGGATAGAAGGGATTTTCTGCTTTTTGTAGTAGTAGAGGCCACCTTGGAGTGGATTTCTGTATGGTAGCCTAGGTTGTATGGGCTGTTGTGTGAGGGGTCAAGAGAGTATGTGCTTTGGTTGTCAGGAGAATAGGTGTTTTGTTGGTAATTTGTTTATCTGAATTGTACTGTTTTGACAGGAGCTGTGTTTGCTGGATCCCAACTTGTATTGTACTTGATTGGAGAGGTTGGTTTGCTGGGCCATTTCGATTTTTTCTCTGCATTGTTGCTCACAGAGGAGTTGTTGTTGGAGGAGGTTGTGTTGGATTTTTTAAAGTTTGTGTTGTTGTTTTTTGCTTGTGTTTTGTTGAGGGGAAGTTGATTCCCATTTCTTTCATAGTCTTTTTGTTTTTGGGTAGTTGATGTATTTTGATGGACTTGTTTTTGGGATCTGGTAGTGGGGCCATGACTGCTGCCCTTGTCTTTTCCCCAACACCTGACATTATAGTTCAGGTTTTCTGGTGGGGGTTTCATATCTGCTGTTGTTGATGTTGATTTAGGAAGTTTGTAGGGCTCATCTTCATTAATAGTAAGACTTTGTTCAATGGCTTTTACAACTGATTTTGTCTTGTTAAGTGAGGTGAATTATTTTTTATGTCCTGCTTGATGGCCTGATGCTTTGCTGATAGTATCAGCTTTATTAATATTATTCCAGTGTTGCCAAGTTGTGGCTGGGAGTGTTTCATCCAATTCTTCTTTCAAACTTTTTAGGAATATTTTCTCTGCCATAGAAAGTTTGTATGACTGTTGAATGGAAGAAATTAATATGGTATTTGTTGATTGGTTCTCCATTTTTTCTTCTTGTAGCTCCTGGATGTATTCTTGGAATTTGGAGCAGGCATGTTCCATTGTGGTTTGTAGTTGTTCAAGGATGGGCTGGAATTTGCTATTTTCTTCACTTAGTAGGTGTTAGTTTAGGTAAAGGTAGATATAAGTAGCTTCTGAGTGGAAGAATTGGTTGTCAGGGTTTGCATCTGAATGATCTTGGAGTGGTAGTGACATTGAGATTATATCCAAGATTAGGCAATAGAGTTTTTTCGAAATCTCTTTTAGTGCATTAGAGTAGAGAAGTTTGATTTCTCTGCTCTTTCCTTCCATAATGCAGTTTTTCAGGTTATCTTTGCTTTGTTTTAGTGTGGTGTTGAATTTTTTGACGATTTGCAGCAAAACTGAATCTCCCTGGAATTGCTCTTGAGGTTGGCATTTGGTTGCATAGTCAATTGATTTTGGATATTTATTAGTACACTCGAGTTCTAATACACCGAGTTTTGCTTTCAAGATGTATGAAAGGTTACCCACATAGCAGTGTGCCATATGAAGGTAATGATTATAGATGTCGGGTTGTGTGTCATGTAGTGGCTCTATGGATTTTAGAAGCTCTTGTTCAGGGTCAATGTGTTGGGTAAGAGTGTGTGCTTCAGTGTTGGTAAGTTTTTTGTAGCAGGAGTTGTTGAGAAGGTGATCATTAAGGATCATGTGAAAGTATTTTTCTCTTTCCATGATACATGGTCCCAGGTTTTTGTCAGAAGGTAGGACAATTATATTTGTATTTTTTTGTAGTTGGGAGAGGGTGGCAGTTTCAATAG
>JXSN01000265.1 GCA_001276605.1 Achromatium sp. WMS2 | reverse complement strand
CCCAGGGTGAAAAATATTTCTTCCCGTAAGTCAGCAATTTCTTTATTTTTTTCGTAATTACGCGGATGTCCAGGTTCTATTATGTGTTCCATTTTAACGCGGCTGGGACGTTCGGTCATTACAATAATATGATCGGCCATGGTTATGGCGTCGTCAATATCATGTGTTACTATCAGGGTAGTTTTGCGAATAAGCTCGTGCATGTTGACTACTTCCTCGCGCATCCGCATATGGGTTAGGAAGTCGAGGCCGCTAAATGGTTCATCCATAATTAGGAGATTGGGATTTACTACTAAGGCTCGTGCCAATTCGGCGCGCCGTTTCATGCCGCCAGAAAGTTGCTTGGGGTAGTGATCAGCAAAGCCTTGTAAATCGACTAATTCTAACGCCTCGGTGATTTTATCTTGTTTTTCCGCTTGATTTTGCATATGCCGTAGGCCCAATTCCACATTTTGGGCTATAGTCATCCATGGTAATAGGCCACCTTGTTGAAACACAAAAATATTATCTGATGTGGGACCGGTTACGGGGCAATTGTTTATTAATACTTCGCCTGATGTTGGGGATTCAAATCCGGCTAATATCATGAGCATAGTTGATTTTCCACATCCTGAGGGGCCAAGGATGCAGGTCATGTGCCCAGGTTGAATCTGGATATTAACTGAGTTTAGTACAGGAATTGGTGCGTTTGTTGGGGCATCGTCGTTGCCACGTTTGTGTTTGCGGCGGTTTGGGTATGATTTACATAGATTGCGGATAATGATATGACTCATATGCGGGATCTGTATGTTAGTTGGGCTGTTTATCTTGGATTTTACGCATAATTAGATCTAGTAACATACCAATGATGCCTATGACTATCATGCCTACCATAACATAATCCATGCGTAGGGCATTGCGCGAATCTAGTATTAGATAACCAAGTCCTGATTGTACGGCTATCATTTCAGCAGCTACTACTACCAGCCAGGCGATAGATATTGCGATGCGTAGTGCGGTCATAACTCCTGGAATTATGGCAGGTATGATTATTTTATGGGTTATTTCCCAAGGAGTTAGATTGAAATTAGCGGCAACGTAGAAGTATATGGGATCGATGGATTGTACGGCTACCACGGTTGATACTATGAGTGGGAACAGGCTGGCTAGAAAAATTAAAAATATGGCCGGGGCATCACCAATTCCAAACCAGAGCATAGCTAGTGGAATCCATGCTAGTGGTGAGATGGGACGTAAGAATTGTATTATGGGGTTGAGCAATAAGTACGCTAAGCGGTTGCGACCGATGAGTATTCCTAGGGGAATACCAAAAAACATGGCTAGGTAGAAGCCGGCAGTTACCCGGAATAGGCTGGCTATGGAGTGCTTGATAAGGGTGCCGTCGAGTACGAGCTCATACAGACTTTTGAGTACAGTTAGAGGGCCTGGTAATATGTTAGGTTCGAAATTTCCAACTAAAGTGGCTAGTTCCCAAGTGATTATGGCCGTACTAAAGGCGATAATTGATGCAAGAGTTGGGTTGATTGGATTTGATGGCATGTCCAGATTCCCGTAGTTGGGATAGAGTATTTTTACCCATTAGGGATTTAATTATATATTTTAATTAAGTGTTTGGCAGTATTTAGGTAGGCCTGGGCAGCAGGGCTGGTTGGGGCATATTGGTATAGGCTTTGTTTGAGAATTTGAGCTTCTTGTATTTTTTCGTCAATAACAATGGGGTGGGGTAGTATTCGGTCCGCATAGCGTTGGATTATATTATTATAAATAGCTTGGGCGGCAGTGCTGTTTGGATCGTGTAGGGTCAGTAGAATTTTGGGGATAGTTGGTTTACCTCGATTTTTGCGTACCGCATTGATTATCAGTTCTATTTGTTCTATACCATGCATGGATAGGTAAGTACTTTGAGTGGTAACAATTATGTGGTCCGAGGCCATTATGGCACTTAGGGTAAAGAATTTTACCGAGGGAGGCGTATCGATGAGAATGAAGTCGAATTGGTTGCGCAAAGGCTCTATGGTTCTGCGAAGTAAGTGTTCAGAACTGCTGGTGCTGAGTGCATATTTGGGAAAAGAGTTCATTCGCTTGTTTGATGGCAGTATCCAGGGGCCGGTTGCAGGGCGTTGGATGCATTCTAGCAAAGTAGCGGCGCCGGTAATAATATCGTGCCAAACAAAAGCTAATCAGTCGGATCAAGATAGCCGCCGAAGTGCGCCTCGAAAATATCCGTCGTGTCAAACTTACACGTCAAAATGCCGCCGAAAAAATGACTCAACGTTACGGATACAGACCTTTAGAATACCTGATAGCCATCGGCACTACTCTGGGAGGTCCCAATACTTCACTGCGTCTATTTTCTAACCTTACGCCTGAACTACCAGCTGCTGCGGTATTAATGCAGGAAATCTCGCCCCAAATATTGCCAACCTTCACCGAATGCTTCGACGAATACGTACCCTGGCGTATTGAATCCGTCACCGATGGTGCCATTTTAACACCGGGAGTGTGCTACGTA
>JXSN01000264.1 GCA_001276605.1 Achromatium sp. WMS2 | reverse complement strand
TGCTACCTTCAAATTTTAGCAATTCCACCAGCAATTTTTATTTTGGCCGCCAACTAACTGATTCATTGATTTTATACAATTAACAATCAAGCACTTACAAGTTAAAATAATGGTTGCTGCAACTATTGTATTTAACTTGAATGTAATGTACACTTAGAAATTACTTAATCACAATGGTATAGCTGAATAAATATAAAATGATACATTATGATATTCGGCAATAAATGATTTATTACCACATCTGTAATCACTTTAAGGTTAGATATATTGAAACAGTAACATATTTTCAGCCTCACTTGAATCCATGATTCCGTAGATAAAATTCCATTGAATGTGTTTTTGCTATAGAAAGCAGCTAGTCGGCATCCTTACCTAGCACGCTAACCCAGTAGTCGCATGGATTACTTCTACATTGATACATGATCACTTTCAGCTTAAATTCACCGGTCCGAGATGGAGTAAAATCCACTACTGGTGGTTGACACTGGTTATCTTTCGCTACCAGATTGCCGTTGTAGTATATGGCTATATCGAGATCCGAGCAATCGTTATCACAATCGGCAACGACTTTGTACTGCCTAACAGAACGCAGTGTAATACTGTAATTCCTAGACTCACCTTTATCCAAACTACCAAACATGTTACCATGGGTTTCCTTCCATCCCTCGTTGGAGGCGACCATCCTTATCAGGGCAAGTTGTGCCTTGACCTGATCCGTATACTGACCACCTTGGTCTGTGGTTGTAGCCATCAAACCCATATATCCCCAAACCAATAATGAGTAAAATTTCATCCTAGGATCTCTATGCAAGGCAATAAATGACTTGAAATTAAGGTGAGTATCAAAGTGTCCTGCTCAGTGTACATTACATTCAAGTTAAATACAATAGTTGCAGCAACCATTATTTTAACTTGTAAGTGCTTGATTGTTAATTGTATAAAATCAATGAATCAGTTAGTTGGCGGCCAAAATAAAAATTGCTGGTGGAATTGCTAAAATTTGAAGGTAGCAAACAGCTATTTTAAAATAAGTGGTTTATCACTGTTATTATCCTATAAATTATACTGTAGTATTTAAACAGCAAGTAGCGCACATTTAACAATGAGCATTGTTCCATTATCTCATGTAAAATTTACCCAAGTGAACATTCGCATAAATATACGATAGCAGCTATACTTAAAACCATACAAGCCCGAGTAAGGCAATGAGCGTGTTAAAAATGCGTGCGCTAAAACCATGCTAATCGCACCTCGCACCTAAAGGTCCTACGGTATTTAATAGTCAATGGAAACTAATACCACATTATACCATCAAGATTTCTACGCCTGGATAAATTCTCAGATTAATTTGTTACGACAGGGCCGGGTTCAAGAGTTAGATCAGGAGTTGCTCATAGAGGAACTTGAGGATATGAGTCGTCGTCAACGCAGAGAATTGATTAGCCGCCTAGTTATCCTGATCGCACACCTATTAAAATGGCAATACCAATCTCAAAAACGCTCTTCAAGTTGGGAAAGTTCCATAATTGAGCAAAGATTTCAAATAAAAGACAACTTAGATTTTAGTCCCAGTCTCAAACCATTTTTGCAAGAAGCTATTGACGAAGCTTACCCTGGTGCTGTACACATAGCATCTAAGGAAACAAAACTGAATAAAAACGTATTTCCCAAGCAATGTGCCTATTCAGAACAAGAACTGTTGGATGAAGATTATTGGCCAACCTAATTGTGCATTATACACACGCAACACCTAGGATAGGTCGGGTTGAGCCAACGGGATTGCGCCCGTTAGCCCTCGTGTGCCCGACATGGGCATGTACTTTTGACTCGTGCCGTCAGGCTCTACTTGATGTGTCTTTCGGTGACAGTTGGATTTCGCGTTCCTTAGCAAGCTTATCGCCACACTCTGTCTCTTTACCTGTTTCGGTTTGTGCGGTTGTGTCTTTACCTCTCCCTTCTTTCAGTTTAACATTGCGGTTACACAACCTTGGGCTTTAGCTACGCTTGTTGTCATTCAATGCGGTAACCTCATTTTCAGGCACATTAGGTGCGACTAGTGTAGCGTAATCGCACTAGATTGATCGTTTCCATGCTCCAGCGTAGGAACGCGGCTGGGGACGCTCCAGCGTCCCCACAACATACTATTGAACACACATATCATTCATGCTAGAATAACTCAGCATGAAGTCCTTCTTGCCAAAATTGGTAATTTCTGTTATCCTTATGTGCACGCTTGGCAAAGTGCAGCCATGCGAGCAAGCGTTCTCCTTCCTTTGGTTCTGTCAATAGCTGAATTATTTTACTGGCTATAAATGCTTTGAAACTGTTAATACCTTTATCTAAAAGCGGCGCTTGTACTGCAAAGTGTAGATGATTTTACATTATCACATATCCGAACGGGCGTAATTCAGCGTTTGGGCGCTAATATTACAAGCTGTCGATAATAACTTGTACCGCATCTTTGTGGGTGAAAACTGGTAACCAATCAACGACGGTGCAGGTTAGGAAGTGAGGCTTATCTGGTT
>JXSN01000263.1 GCA_001276605.1 Achromatium sp. WMS2 | reverse complement strand
GACAATTGTTACCAGACGAAAGGCCGATGTAAAGCCTTACGCGTGCAGGATACGAATTCAGAGCCCTTTTTGTGGTCCACGCAGCCTGTTTTGCATGCGCGAAGACGGGCAGGGGAGGGGAGGGCGCTGGGCACGCGGCGCATCGCTGCGTTGGCGTGAGAGCCGTGGCTCTGCATGGGGGGCATACCCCCCATACCCCCTTAGGCCGCTGGCTGATCCTCCACCGGGTCTCCCAGGACGCCGTAGTCAGTCTCGGCGAATGCCGGCCGACCATGCTTCAACAGCAGGTGTTGGTAGGTGTCAAAACGATCACAGAGGCGAGACAGGGTGGATACCGCGAGGCAGCAAAACGACGCCTCGTCGGGATTCGAGCTGCGCCAGATCTCGATCAACGCTTGGGCTTCGGCCAGAGGCCCGTGGATCTCGCGTTCAGCTTCGCCCAGCTCGGGCGCAATAGACTTCTTCTCAGCCATTTTTCATCTCCAACACAGATGGGTTTTGGTTAGGCCTCGGTGGGTGTTGACGCACTCACCGGGGCCGCTTTCGCTGTTGAACGCTCTGCGTGAATCAGCCTGAGCGAGGTGCTAGCACCTCGCATATCCTGCCCCGCGAAGAACATTCATCCGTGCACTCAGGCGGGTCGATCTTTCCTCCTCTGAAGGTCGTATCCGCGACCGGTCAGGTAGCGGTAAAAAAGGGTGCGAAAGGGGAGGTCGTCGAAGGGCTCGTCAATGAGCTGCTCCGGCACCACCACCGAACGGAAGCAGCCAGCAGATCCGATGAGTCTCTTTCCGCGCAAGGTCTCGTAGCAGTGCCACGTGTCCTCAACAGGCTGATCCGAAAACTTCACCGCGTACTTGAACACCTCGAGGAAGCCACTCACAGGATCCTCCTGGCTGATCGGCCGTACGTCCACCACGTGGCTATCACCAGTGATGTTTTTCCACTCAGCCGAGAGCTGCAGCTGGTCAGGCTGATGCTCAGCGATCGCGATCATGTGCAGATGCGGATGCCAGAGCCCAGAACCTGTGCCGCGCTTCACTTCGTACGACCACACAGCACCCATAACACCATCGAGGCAAGAGCCGCGAGCACGGTGTTTCCGCATCCATAGCTCTCGCTGGCCACGATGGAGGTGCTTAAAACGCTCAGCCAAGTCATTGCCATCCTTAACGGTCAGAGTCACGAGAAAGGGCTTTAAAGAGGCGTTCGACCCTCTAAGCACCTCCCACCTATCCAGGTAGCTTTTGAGGGCCTTGCTGCCCCTCCTGATGGCGCACAGGGGGCATAGGAGATGCTTCATGCAAAGCGAAGCTGCATGCAACCGCACTTCGTCGACGGTGAAGTAGTGCCGGAACATCAAATAGTCCCCACACGAGCCGACCCGCCGTGCTAAGCCTTGATGGCCTCCAAGCCCGCTGATAAACTCCGCTACGTCGAGAGCGCCTGCTTTAGCTGCTCCATATCTCTGAACCCTTCGGGGTAGTGCCTCGATGCCCTGAACGCCGATTTCTCCTGCCAGAGAGTCGGCGTTTTCCTTTGGGTCATCCGGTGGTCGTTCCTCCATCGGCGGCCCTCCGTGCGATGAGGAACCCAATGGGTCCAGCCAGCATCTCGCGGCCCAGCCGGACGGCGTCCGGCGACAAGCCCTGATCGCAGGCAAACGAGCCGGAAACCCGCATGGATGCTGGCTTGGAGCAATTGTTTGTATGTATCAAGGGAAGAGCGCCGGCCGGCGCCAAGTGCCGGGGCAGGCCCGTCCCAAGGCGTCGTCCCGCGCTCACTTCTTTTCCTCGTACGACAAATTGACTGTCGCGCCAGGTGCCCACGCACGCACCGGCACGGAGATCTGCGAGCCGACCTGGTCGGCGTACTTCGTCAGATCGGGAACCGTGAGGGTGTAGAGCTGCACCAAGCCGCGGGAGTCGAGGCCTTCCACCTGGAGTACTGACCGGGGCTGGATGACCTCGCCGGTCTTCTTGTTGACACCACCACCGAGAGTGGTGGCAGCGCGAACGGTGCCTGTGAGAGTCAGCATCAGTGCGTCTCCTCATCAGGGATCAAACCGTGCTTTTCGATGGCCTCCTGCGCGAGCTTGACGGCTTGCAGCGTGGCGGCCGTGAGGAACTCACGCTTGCTCATGTCGAGCAGCTGGCAGACATCTTCCACGTCGCTGAACAGCTCGGGGTGAACGTCGAATTGCAGCTTCTTCAGCTTGAGCTGCTCGGCAGTCTCCGGGTCTCTGAGGAAGTGATCCATCAGGCCGTAGTTGCCACGTTTGTAAAGCTCGTCGAGAGCTTTATGCTGGATGAGGGAATCAAGGTCCACATCGGCTCCAATTGAAGGTTGCAGGAACGACAATTGTTACCAGACGAAAGGCCGATGTAAAGCCTTACGCGTGCAGGATACGAATTCAGAGCCCTTTTTGTGGTCCACGCAGCCTGTTTTGCATGCGCGAAGACGGGCAGGGGAGGGGAGGGCGCTGGGCACGCGGCGCATCGCTGCGTTGGCGTGAGAGCCGTGGCTCTGCATGGGGGG
>JXSN01000262.1 GCA_001276605.1 Achromatium sp. WMS2 | reverse complement strand
AAGCAAATTTTGAAGTATTAGAAGGCTTTTTAAGCGAATTACTGTGCGATTCTATAACTATTCTTGAAGTATTATAAAGTGAAAGCTTGGAAAGGTACTACCTGGCTGTATTAGTGGGATAGGTTTATGCTCCAGCGTGGGAACGCTTCCAGGTACACTCCAGCGTCCCCTGCGAGTTTTAAGTCTTCCAATTGATGGATAGTTGTGGTACCATTATTATTAATATTCAAAGGCGTAGGATTTTTTATTTAGATTTCAATTGCTTTTCATATTTGCTATAAGCATATCGCATTATGGTATAGATAATACATAAATATCCTAATTTGAACATCGAGGATCACTCTCGTTGATAGGAAAAGTTATGCAAAGGGGAACAGGCTATGCAGAGGCAATATCACATTCAATTTCCTCAGGAAAATACCGAGCATCTTAAACAAAATGAAGCATTTTTCTTTCTGAGGACAGATGACGGGGAGGTGCGAAAAATTTTTTTTCATGATTATCAAGCGATTTATAACATCCCAGGTTTGTACGAGCAACTTTACTATGAGCGACTCCATTGCCGTTCTCCAGAGGTTGTCACTGAGCTTCTTCACACTGTGGTTCAAGAATCCAGGGAGCATTTCACAGAACTACGGGTGATGGATGTTGGGGCTGGCAACGGTATGATGGGAGAGATGCTGCATCGTCAAGGTATTTCACGGCTGATTGGGATCGATATTCTCCCAGAAGCCTTTAATGCTCTTGAGCGTGACCGCCCCGGTTTGTATGATGCCTACTATATTGTTGATTGTTGCAACCTAACTCAGGAGGAGGTGCATACCCTAACCTCTTGGGCTTGTAACTGCATGACGGTGGTCAGTGCAGTAGGGTTTGACGACATTCCCCCAAAGGCTTTTATCGAGGCCTTTAACTTGCTCACTTCTCAAGGTTGGATTGCCTTTAATATTAAAGAAACGTTTTTGAACGAGAAAGATAATTCTGGCTTTTCGACTATCGTGCGAAAATTGCTTTTCTCAGAGTATTTAGAGGTGCATCATTTCATGCGATATAGACATCGCCTGTCCATTGAGGGGCAACCATTGTATTATTTTGCAGTAGTTGCAAGAAAACAATCCGATGTGCCTCTCACATTTTTCACTGCATAAGGGATTCAGTTGTACCCTTTGGCATGGATGCCAGTGACAAGCATCCGGTTCGAGACAGATCATTTGATGTATGGTGTATAGTCCGCCCGTTCACCGCTAACGATGGTTGTGAACAGTGGCAATTCCAGAGGATCCAGTGCCGATTTGCTGATTTTTAGCGGCGCCAAAGAGTGGGGGTGTCATCTGCCTGCTCAACGGCGATGATATTTGGTGCTGTGTCCATGGTCTATTAGGTAAATAGTTAAAAATCATTATGTTAACATAATATATTGAATCTGGAATAAAATTGAGTGAATGGATAGTAGTCTAGTATACCAAAAGAGATATGAAATGAAGTTGTTGCTTATTAACATTGGGTTAATATATGATGTATGGACCTTGGGTCTGTCAAAAAAGTTGTGCACTTTGAGTGAATAATTATTATGGTATTTAGCCTATGGATTACAAATCACAATACTACAATATCCTCAGTTTGATATTTTTAGGGTGCATATTTACTAGCAGTGCTAGTTATGCACAGGATGTTCCTCCTGTGACAGGAGATAAAGCTCCGGAAGTAGCCGAAGTTGGGATTTACGTTACCAATATTTTTGATCTAAATTTTCCAGGTGGTTATTTCAAGGCCGCGTTCTGGCTGTGGTCAAAATCCAAGAATAAGGATTATGCGATAGAGAAGGAGATTGAGGTAATTGGTGCTCGTGATATTAAGATAGATAATCCAGTGATAATGGTTACATCAGATGGGCGTTATTACAGGAGTGTTAAAATAACTACTACAATTAACCAGAACTGGGATATAAGGGCGTATCCATTTGATGTGCAGCATATAAAAATAGCGGTAGAAAGCACAACCAGCGATGTTTCCTTGCTTAAGTTTGTGCCCGATAATAAAAGTTCTGGATATGATCCGAGCATTGCCCTAGTTGGGTGGGTGTTTACCAATATGGAAGTGGAAACTTACCCGCACGCTTATAAGACGGATTGGGGGATGGGAAGTGTACCCGAATCGGCTTATTCAAGATTTACCACTACTATTACCCTTAAGCGCTCTAGCAGTAGAATTTTTGGTACTGCATTTTTAGGTTTTTTTGTTGCTGATGTCCTAACCGGTACCACTTTAATAGTTGAATCCTTCGCTAGCACAAGGCGGGCCATTCCTTTTATTGGACGTCTCAACATGGTTGTAGGCGCATTGTTTGGAGCGGTTGGTAACAAGTACCTTACCACCTATCACTTTCATCCGGGAGACTTAAAAGCAGCAAAAATTGATAAACCAAATTTTGGTAGAGGATTACCCATTTCGGCACAGCGCAGAAGTTTTCTCAAACCTCGCTGGAACCATGATAGGCAAGAACGGACCAACTTATTGAAGACCCAGTGTTCAGGATCTTGTTGTTTGTC
>JXSN01000261.1 GCA_001276605.1 Achromatium sp. WMS2 | reverse complement strand
GGGACCTGTATCGTGAGGACCTCCAGGATCCAGCCCGGGCCCAGGAATGTTATGCGCAGTACCTTAAAATCACTGCCGAACTGCACCAGCGCTATCCGGAGGATGCGGGCTTAGCCCGGTTAGCCCGGGGTTATGATATAGTCTTACACCTTGTAGCGTGGTTATTAGCTAGTGGTCAGCGGCCCAAAATTCATCGCAGCTTGAAAGAATCAGGGCCCAAATCCTGACTCAGTCACCAGATTTACTATATTTATTCGGTACTACCGTAACATTGGCTTTTACCGGTACCAATTTAGCCCCTGAAATACAACATCAGCTAAATAAAATTCCTATGATATTCAATATAGTTGCTGATCCAGTAGGGAACGGCATTGTTAAAAATTATGCCCCCACAGGACGCAACTTTACTGGAGTATCGCATATGGTACCTTTGGAGGTACAAGCCATAATTATTAATGATTTGCAGATTAAGCATGTCGCCCTAATCTTTAATCCAGCCGAGCCCAACTCCGTTTCAACGGTGCAACAACTTGATAAATGTTTGCTTAGTCACCAGTTAACAACTACCAAATTCCCAATAAATTCATTACAAATAGATACTTTAGAATCAAAATATTGGAATAATCTTGCTATTAAACTGCAACAAGATAAAGTAGACTTAGTATACTTGCCGTCAGATTCTTTAGTAATCTCCCATGCTCATGACATCACGATGGCGATGCACCAATTAAAATTACCCACTTTTTCAGCGACTGAGGAACCAATTCATAAAGGAGCCCTAATGGGTGTAGTTAGTCATTATGCAGCGGCCGGTTATCATGCTGCACTTATGGCTGAGCGGATTTTACGTTACAAAGTATCAGCAGGCACTATCCCCATATCTACTCCATATAGTTACTTGTTTGTCATCAACGAGACTAGTATGAGGAATTTGGAATATTATCCGCCTGTGCAATTACTTCAATATGCTGAATTTACTAAATAAATTTCGCAAATTGATGCAACTTTATGCAGCAATTCTAATTAAAAAATACTTTAATTTCAGAATATTATCCAGTACAGAAAAGGTACGTGATGCGTACCCTACCTGGCTATTGATAATCATTAACATTGACCCTATACGAATTTTATTATATGGTGTATTTTGGGAGATTGGTTTTAGCAGCACTTCGCTTAATAGCAATCTGACCATGGGCACGGGCGAATTTAATGATTCTAAAATTGCTCCTCACCTTAACGGCATACAATAACCAAATATTAAACCAAATCTCTATGAAAACCACTCCAGAAATGAATAATCAAGACAGCCCCCGCCCAAGTACTGGTGACAAAACGGGTGAAGATAGACCACCGATTAAATTTCACATTACTGACATCATATTGATAGTTACTATAATATTGATAGTGGTACCGTTTTTTGCTGGTAAATTTAAGGATTCGCCTGCAAATAACATAGTAACAGAATCAATGCCTGAATTTAGTCTAACCAGCCCCGAAATCCTTAAGTTGTATGACGAGCGTGGAAGTTTGGGTTCTTATTCACAAAGAGAGTTTAAATTTAGAGCATCTATAACTGGTTTCTTTTTCGCAGAAGTTGCCAATGAAGTTGAAGAACTTGATAATGATATCAGTTTATATTTATACGACGGTCATAATGTGCTGATAGCTTCTACTCAAGGACGTATGCTAACCAAAAGAATTTATCCCGATAGTTACTATAATAATTACATTATAATGATACGGAATAATGTTAACTATGAAAAGCGTTATCACTTACGCGCCAATATAACCAAGAGGTAGATTAAACCTATCCCATTATTAATTTTGACAACATTTTGCCAGCTATATCCCGTCATTCCGGCATGGATTGCCGGAATCCAGAGGCCAGGGATGGCAAAGCCAGGTAGCCAGAGGGTACGCATCACGTACCTAAAGGCCCGTAGGGCGGGAGAAACGCAGTGAATCCCGCCGTAACGTAGCCGCCGCGGCTGAAGATCAAATTTTAAATCGTTATGTTCCAAAGCTGCGCGACCTGGTCAACCACCAGCGCCCGCTCCAGCCAGGCATCTAGGGTTGCGCCATCTGCCGCATGGCGTGGCAGTCTAAGTCACGAATTACCACCGCCGGGTGTTAAAACCGCTCGGGTTGCGCATGTCAAGCCCTGTGCTATCAGTAGCAATGACGTACAACCCCTGGTGTTGGGCGGAATTGGTCACATAGTCGGGAATGTTCATGTCAACAATAGCGGTATTCAGGGGCAAGGCACCGATGGTGGGCGGCTGCTGGGTTTCGTGGAAAATGAAATACCACATGATCCCAGCAGCAATGAATAGCAAAAGGATGGCGATGAGGGTAAGAGCGATATATTTAGCCCGCTGACCACTAGCTAATAACCACGCTACAAGGTGTAAGACTATATCATAACCCCGGGCTAACCGGGCTAAGCCCGCATCCTCCGGATAGCGCTGGTGCAGTTCGGCAGTGATTTTAAGGTACTGCGCATAACATTCCTGGGCCCGGGCTGGATCCTGGAGGTCCTCACGATACAGGTCCC
>JXSN01000260.1 GCA_001276605.1 Achromatium sp. WMS2 | reverse complement strand
GGCCATGCACAGCGCAGATCGATGAGTTGTCGATTCCAGAACCAGCACCAAAAAAGGTAGTAGATGACTGCGGGTTCCTGAGATATGCCACTCTATTAGAGGATGTCCATATTCCATGGGTTGCTAGCCACCCCGCTCATTTCTGTCGCTTTACGCTGACCATAATACGTGGTAACGTTAGCCCACCAGCATTTGCGGTATCACAACTCACCGAGGTTGGATCAGGGAGCTTTGATGCTTCATCGCAAACGGTTGAGAGCACTGGTAATGGACGTTTTCATGTGGATATAACGCCAACAGAGTTGCTTGGTAGTTGCCCTGAAGGGGCATTTGCAATGGATTTGAAGGTACGAGCTAAAGCAACCAATGGTATTTATCGTATTCCTAGCTATGATGCTGAGGCCATTCGTGGGTTTGCATTGGCACCAGCTCGAGCCCCGTAGCCATGAACACGTCTGCCAGCTGCAAGTATATGCAGCAGTAAAGTTACGATAGCAACTCAAAGGCCCTCACATATGAGGGCCTTTGAGTTTTCTGTGCACCAGGTTATTGGCCATTCAGCTCAGTGCTTCTCCGTTATCCTTGGGGATAGATGGTGTTTGACCAGATACGTACCTGCTTAGACTTCATGAAGGGCGGTTCTTCCTGCAGCATTGTTTGTTCACTGTTCGTTCACTTTCACTTAAAATAAAATGTGGATCCGTCTTGGAAATAGTATACACAAGATTTAAAATACAGCGACATGCAAAATATATACACCAGAAGGCTTATGCAAACGCAGATGGACTAGAATAGTCACGAAGGTACTAGGCGAAGGGTAAAGTATGTCCCAAACACCTGAAGACTTAACGATACGCTTTACTGAAAATCAGCTTGAGATTGTCCAGGAGATTGATAAAGTAGTCCTTTCCAAAGGGGCCTGGACCACTATTTTATTTCGATACCGGGAATGGAACCGTAGCAAAGGAGAATACGGTAAGGAGAAATTTAGTATTCGCCGGTACAAAAAGCGCAATGGCGAATACCGGCAACATTCCAAGTTCAACATCTCCAGTATCGATCAGGCACGCAATCTCATTGCCACTCTGCAGGGTTGGATAGATAAGGACGAATAGTTGAAAGCCATTCTTCGGATGGCATAGCCACAAAGGATATTTTTCTGGACGGGCATAGATACGTGCGTATGCTATGTTGTATCCTAACGGTTGCCTCAGGTAAAGATGGCTATGCCTCTCATGATATATCCATTGTCTCATGGGTTTGTACGATTTTTTGGAGAATGTGATCCCATTGACTCATGCGTATCAGAGTGAAAGTATGCGGGCTGACCCGTGCTGAGGATGCTCAAGCGGCGGTAGCGGCAGGGGTAGATGCCATTGGATTGGTCTTCTACCCACCAAGTCCCCGGGCGGTTACCCCTCAGCAAGCCCAGCAGGTAGTTGCCAATTTACCCCCATTTGTTACCGTGACAGGACTGTTCGTGGATGCCACTCGGGAGAGCATTGCACACGTGTTGAAAGTGGTGCGAATAGACCTCTTGCAATTTCATGGGGAAGAACCACCCACATCCTGTCTCGGGTATGGGAAGCCCTGGATCAAGGCCATACGCATGGCGCCAGAGGTCGATCTTTTGGCCCTGCATGCACAATATCAAGGGGCCGCTGCAGTATTACTCGATGCCTATCAGCCTGGAATTCCCGGGGGTACTGGCAGCCGTTTCGCTTGGGAGCGAATTCCCCAAGAACTGCGCAACCAGATTATCTTGGCTGGTGGACTCACCCCAGATACGGTGGAACAAGCGGTACGTCAAATCAGGCCGTATGCTGTGGATGTGAGTGGTGGAGTAGAGCAGCGTAAAGGGATTAAAGATGCGGCGAAAATAGCGGCCTTTATGCGAGGTGTACGACGTGGTGAGCAACCGGCTTGATGCCGAATATAGTCAAGTCCCCGATCAAAAAGGACATTTTGGGCCATACGGCGGTCTATTTGTGGCCGAAACGCTCATGCAGCCTCTGGAGGAATTACGCGCTGCGTGCGAACGATATCTGCAAGATCCAGAGTTTTTGGCGGAACTCACTGCGGATTTGACCCAATATGTCGGGCGGCCATCGCCCTTATATCCAGCCCTGCGATGGAGTCGGGAATTGGGAGGGGGACGTATTCTCCTCAAACGGGAGGATCTCAACCATACCGGTGCCCATAAAGTCAATAATACAGTTGGTCAGGCCTTGCTTGCCCAGAGAATGGGTAAAACACGAATTATCGCAGAAACTGGAGCAGGTCAACACGGCGTAGCCAGTGCAACAGTAGCCGCTCGCTTAGGCTTGGAATGCGTTGTGTATATGGGAGAGGTTGACATGGCCCGCCAAGAGGCCAATGTCTATCGCATGCGTCTGTTAGGTGCAGAAGTCGTACCAGTGCGCTCCGGTTCTCGTACCCTCAAAGATGCCCTCAATGAGGCCATGCGCGATTGGGTGACCCATGTGGACACCACATTCTATATTATCGGTACCGTAGCCGGCCCCCATCCCTATCCCTTTATGGTTCGAGAATTTCAGACCG
>JXSN01000259.1 GCA_001276605.1 Achromatium sp. WMS2 | reverse complement strand
AATCCCCGTTGTTTATTGCATCCTCCCGCCACGATCGTGAAATTGACTGAGGAACTATCTAATACCCAAGCCGGTGTAGTAGATTTTGCTACCGAGGCCCCATATTTTAGCCAAATGGGTATGCAAACTGTTATTTTAGGCCCAGGCGATATTGCGCAAGCACACCAACCTAACGAATACTTAGCTGTTGATCGGATAAGTCCCTACATCAGCATGTTGCGCCACCTAATCCAACGCGTATGTTTTACGGCTAATTAATCAGCCAGGTAGCCCGGTAGGGTGCAGCAATAACCAACGGGCATTGCACCATTTGGGATTTACTCGTCCCTGGCTTCTGGATTCCGGCAATCCCTGCCGGAATGACGAATTAGTTGGTAGGATGCAATAACCAACGGGCATTGCACCATTTGGGATTTACTCGTCCCTGGCTTCTGGATTCCGGCAATCCATGCCGGAATGACGGGTGAGGTCCTTCCAACCCCCCCTCTCCATCAATGGAGAGCCCGGTAGGGTACGCATCGCGTACCTTTTCAAGCTTAATGCTTCGCGTTGCCTTCGACAGGCTCAGGCAACGCCCACCGGTACCTGAGCCAGGATCGGGTCGAGCCAATGGGGTTGCACCGAATGTTATTTAAAATTAGATTGTGTAGGGCGGGAGCAACGCAGTGAATCCCGCCTTTTGTAACAGCTCAGTAGGGCAGGAGCAACGCAGTGAATCCCGTCTTATTTAACAGATGCTACACTATAAAGGTGCCAAATTATATACGAGCCTTTCTGCCTGGTGGTACATTTTTCTTTACAGTCACATTGCTAGACCGTCGCGGTTGTTTATTAACCGAACACATAGGTAATTTACGCGATGTACTCGCCAATGTTCAGTAGAGTCAACCATTTAGGATTGATGCTATTGTGGTATTACCGGATCATCTTCATTGCATTTGGACGCTTCCGGCTGGGGATGGGGACTTTTCCAAACGTTGGCACACAATTAAAGCCAAATTTTCTGCTAGAATGCCTAAAGGTGAAATGCTTTCCGAACGGCGCATAAAAAAAGGCGAACGTGGTATTTGGCAACGGCGGTTTTGGGAGCATGTAATCCAGGATGAGCAGGATTTAGAACGGCACATTGATTATATCCATTATAACCCTGTTAAGCATGGCCATGCGATCAATGCCATTGATTGGCCTTACTCGAGTTTTCATAAATATGTAAAAAATGGATTATATTCGCCTGATTGGATGGCAAGTAGTGAGGTGAAAAATTGTGAAATGGAGTAACAGTAGACCGCGTAAGGTGCAATAACCAACGGGCATTGTGCCCAATGTTATTCAAAATTAGCCATACGTGGTGTAAATCTACAATTGGCGGGATTCACTGCGTTTCTCCCGCCCTACGGGCTCTCTATTGATGGAGAGGGGGTTATACATCGTTCCGGCAATCCATACCGGAATGACGAATTAGTTGGTAGGGTGCAATAACCAACGGGCATTGTGCCCAATGTTATTCAAAATTAGCCATACGTGGTGTAAATCTACAATTGGCGGGATTCACTGCGTTTCTCCCGCCCTACGGGCTCTCCATTGATGGCGAGGGGGTTATACATCGTTCCGGCAATCCATGCCGGAATGACGAATTAGTTGGTAGGGTGCAATAACCAACGGGCATTGTGCCCAATGTTATTCAAAATTAGCCATACGTGGTGTAAATCTACAATCGGCGGGATTCACTGCGTTTCTCCCGCCCTACGGGCTCTCCATTGATGGATAGCCCGGTAGGGTACGCATCGCGTACCTTTTCAAGCTTCGCGTTGCCTTCGACAGGCTCAGGCAACGCCCACCGATCCCTGAGCTTGTCGAAGGGCCGAAGGGCCATAGCAACAATTTGAACATGGAATTCAATGTAATCTTGCTTAAATCCAGTTATTGAGTTAAAGTAGGTAACTATACTAGTTTATTATAGTGGAGCCATATACCACCATGATCAAAGCGCAAATTTTTCTCAAATCCTGTGTCCGGGCTCTAGTTGCTGGAGCTAAGGAATTACCAGTTGTCGGCATTCCGATTCGTATGGCGGAGGCGTTTTATGCCACTTGGGTTATGGAATTGCAACAGGCTCAGGATTCGTTACCGGAGGTGGAGCGGGTAGAGCAGTTGGAAGAGGTGGGGCGGTGTACGCCGACCCAGGTGCGGGCAATTGTTGAGGAATGTGTAGCAAATGTTACTGGAGGTGCGAATTTGCCGGCGGAGCAGCGGCAGGCTGTAATTGAGGTGGCAAGTTTGATCCCGGGGCAGGTGCGGCAGCAGACTCAGTGTACTTTGGGTCATGCTAGGCGTTATGGGACGGCAAGTTTTGTGGCGTTGCCGGTGGGGACGCGGGCGGTTCCGGAGGAGCGGGCGGATTTTTATCGTGGTTTGTTGCCAAATCGGCGGCTTCAGTTTCATGATCATGCCATTATTGAACATGAAGATTTACAATTGCAATCTAAGTCAAGCTGGGAATTATTAAAATTAATTGGGTTGGGTGGGTTTGGGGAAGTGTGGTTAGGGATGCACTCGGTTACTGGGGAGCAGCGGGCGTTC
>JXSN01000258.1 GCA_001276605.1 Achromatium sp. WMS2 | reverse complement strand
TAGTTGCTAATCAAGATGGCAATGCGAATTATAACGCAGCCTCTTGGATGCCAATCCTAACCACGGTGCATAAAGCCAACCAAACCATTACCTTTGGAACCGCTCCCAGCCTCACTTACTTGGGTTCCAGCGGCACCCTCAGTGCCACCGCCAGTTCAAATCTACCAGTTAGCTTTGGAACTGCCACCCCCACAGTGTGTACCGTATCTGGAACCACTGTTACTCCAGTCGCTGCCGGCATTTGTAACATAACCGCAGATCAAGCCGGCGATGCTCACCACAGTGCTGCGTCCCAAGTTACCCAAACCATAACTGTAGCTAAAGCCAACCAAACTATAATTTTCGACAGCGCCCCAAGCCTAACCTACAACGGCGCAACCGCAAATGTTACTGCCACCGCCAGCTCAGGTTTAATAGTTGACTTTGGATCTACCACACCCACAGTGTGTACCGTATCGGGAACCACTGTTACTCCAGTTGCTCTAGGCACTTGTACCATAACCGCAGATCAAGCCGGAGATGCCAATTACAACCCTGCACCCCAGGTAACTCAGAATATCACAGTTAACAAGGCAGATCAGGTTATCACCTTGGGAACCGCCCCCAACCTTACCTACTTGGGTTACGATGGTACTCTTAGTGCCACCGCCAGCTCTGGCTTAACCGTTAACTTTGGAACTACCACACCTACCGTGTGTACTGTATCCGGAACCACTATTGCTCCAGTCGCTGTCGGTATTTGTACCATAACCGCGGATCAATCTGGCGATGCTAACTACAATGCTGCGCCTCAAGTAACGCAAAATATTGTGGTAAATAAGGCCAATCAATTTATTACAGTGGGTGATATTCCACATGGTTTGTTGGTTCAAGCACCTGTTACAGTGAGCGCTGTTGCTAGTTCCGGACTAGAAGTAACCTTTATCACCCTAACGCCACAAACTTGCCAAGTATCCGGCACCACGGTTTCCGTCGCCACTGCAGCGGTAACCACCGGAACTTGTCGAATATCTGCGCAACAAGCTGGTAATGAAAATTTCAAGCCGGCACCTTGGGTTATGCAGACAATAAACATTGGCGATGGTAGTTTTTGTACCGAATGTTTACCCAGTAGAGGCGGCTGGCGGGCCATTTTAGGTAATTTTCCACAATAGCCTAACCAAATGCAGCTTCAGGTGTGATTAAGCGTAACTACCTACCACATTACTCTGCCCTCTCCCCTGATCGGAAAGGGTAAGCAGGGAAACTGCTGTTAACCCCATCCGTGGCTTCTATATTCCGGCAATCCATGCCGGAATGACGTAGGTGAGGTTTATGGAAAGGATCAGGGGTGAGGTCTCTCTAACCCCCTCTCCATCAATGGAGAGGGGGCAGGGGGTGAGGTCCGGAAAGGGGCAGGGGTGAGGTTAACCCCATCCGTGGCTTCTGGATTCCGGCACTCCCTGCCGGAATGACGGAATATAAGATATCTCATTCCTAGCTTCTGGATTAGTAAGGTGCAATAACCAACGGGCATTGCACCAAAATGCCAGTCCTCGAACATGAATTCCACATTTCCTTGAAGGTATATGTACCCAGTAGTCGATTCCATTGCTGTCACACTTCATCCAAGGTGATGGGGGTGCTAGTTTTAATATGGGTTTGGGGGATTTAGGAGGTTTAGGTTTTGGCATAGCGTCACTACGTTGGGTTAGGTTATGCATGAATCGCGTTTTCAAAATATTAACCCATAATTATTTTCAGGTTCAATGATTTTTACTAAAAATAGTCATGTTACACGTACTTTGGTTTTTTGTTGATACTTCGCAAGTTTAGCCTTTTTAAGCTTAAAACAAATATTGACTTATGAGTTACAATGTTATAGCTTGTGAATTGCCTTGATCTGTTTCTGGATGTTCTAGGAACTATTAAGCAATCCAATCGGTACTTTATGTTAAATTCTTTGTTGATCTTATATTTAGATAGAGTACTACGCATATTTTATTTGGAGTGAAATAGTAAGCTATGGATAATTTTTACCATACTTTTGTGATGGTATTACCTAGAGTGCATAGGCATAAACAGCATTTTATGCCTATCGATTCTCACTATAACCATCATAGGCAATCATCTTCTCAATTGTGGCAACAGGCGGTGGCACTATTTCTTATGATGCTCACTGGTTTTACCGCACCTAGTGCTAGTATTGCTGCCACAGTGGTTCAACAGGCTTATCTGAAGGCCAGCAACGCTGAGACTGATGATGGTTTTGGCTATAGCATAGCCATGGATGGCGATACCCTAGTGGTTGGGGCTTATGCTGAAGATAGTAGCGCTAGCGGGGGCCAAGCTGATAATACAGCAACTGATGCTGGTTCAGCTTACGTCTTTACCCGTGATGCTAGCGGCACCTGGAGTCAACAGGCTTACCTTAAGGCCAGCAATGCCGGGGCTGGCGATTTGTTTGGCTGGAGCGTAGCCATAGCTGGTGATACCGTGGTGGTTGGGGCTCCTTATGAAGATAGTAGCGCTACCGGTGGCCAAGCTGATAATTCAGCGAGCAATGCTGGTGCAACTTACGTCTTTACCCGTGATGCTAGCGGCACCTGG
>JXSN01000027.1 GCA_001276605.1 Achromatium sp. WMS2 | reverse complement strand
ATATTGTAGTATACAGGCAGTGCTAGGAAAAACTTGGTCCGGGGTGGTGGTAGCCACTACGATCAAGTCGATGTCACTAGGACCAACTTGGGCAGCTGCCATTGCTCGCCTAGCTGCCACTTCAGCCAATTTGCTACAGGTTTGTCCAGGGACTGCAATATGGCGTTTTGATATGCCCGTGCGCTCGGTTATCCAGGCATCGGTAGTTTCAACCATCTGTTCTAGGTCGAAATTGGTTAATATTTTTTCAGGCAGATAGCTACCAGTACCAATTATTTTTGAGTATTTCACACGGCTACCTGCGCCGTCGTGCCATCCTCAAGGTGGCGTGCTACTTGAGTGGCAATACGTTGTGGTACGTTAGCAAGAACTTCCTTCTTGGCCACTGCGATAGCATTACTAAAGGCTGTGGCATCAGCCCCGCCATGGCTTTTTATTACTATTCCACGTAGTCCGAGTAAACTGGCGCCGTTGTAGTGACGAGGATCAAACTTGTTTTTAAAGTTTTTGAGAATTGGCATAGACACAAGTGCGGCTAATTTGGTAAATAAATTTTGGCTAAATCCTTCCTTGAGGCGCCGACTTATCATTTTGGCTACCCCTTCACTGGTTTTTAGGGCAACATTACCTACAAAACCGTCGCATACTACCACGTCGATATCACGTAGATAAATGTCGTCACCTTCTACATATCCTACATATCTTAGTTTGGATTTTACCAGTAATTCGTGGGCCTGTTTGACTTGTTCGTTACCTTTTATTTCTTCTTGACCTATGTTAAGCAGGCCAACTTGGGGACTGGTTATACCTTCCACGGCTGATACTAATTCGCTGCCCATTACCGCAAATTGGAACAGATGACTAGCTTTACAATCTACATTGGCGCCTAAATCTAGAACGTAGGTGCGACCACGTAACGAAGGTAGTGGTGTAATTATAGCGGGGCGGTCTACAACAGATAGGGTTTTG
Organism: Achromatium sp. WMS2; assembly: GCA_001276605.1. Classification (GTDB taxonomy): domain Bacteria; phylum Pseudomonadota; class Gammaproteobacteria; order Chromatiales; family Chromatiaceae; genus WMS2. The sequence continues at coordinate 15,805 of JXSN01000027.1, read as the reverse complement.
AGTACAAAGCGGGCGGTGGCAGTTAAAGCGCCGGTATTACCAGAGCTTACGCAGGCATCGGCTTGACCAGTTTTTACCAGATTGATCGCGACACGCATGGATGAATCTTTTTTACCCCTAAGGGCCTTGGACGGCAGTTCGCTCATACTAACTTCCTGGCTAGCATGATGAATGGTTAGGCGTGCGTTAAGTTCAGCCGGGGGGATATATTGATGCAATACTTCTTCGCGTCCGACCAAGATGATATTTATCTGACTATCAATTTTTAGGTAGTGGCGAGCTGCTTCTACTATTACCGGGGCGCCGTGGTCACCGCCCATAGCATCTAGGGCGATAACGATAGGCCGTTGATTAGCGGTCATTGCTAACGTAGGCCTGCAATTGAATGGTTGCGTTCTGCATTAGGGTCAACAGATAGGAGGTAGTGTAAATGCAATTAGTGCCCGTAGTATTTAACCCTCATCATTTACTGAAACTATGGGTTTTTTATTGATTACCTGGCGGCCCCGATAGAAACCATCGGGAGTTACATGGTGACGTAAATGAACTTCACCGGTATCTTTATCAATGGACAGGGTAGCTGCCGTTAGCGCGTCGTGAGAACGGCGCATACCACGTTTGGAAGGGGTTTTTTCTGTTTTGTTGAACGGCCATTTATATCTCCGATCGGGTTAGCTTAGTTTATGTTTCATCTGTTCCAGGACCTGGAACGGACGCTCTATGCATCCCGACGGCCGGAACTCTTGATTGGTTAGTTTATCAGTTTTTAGACTTTTGGGTATGCTACAACTTGCGTCTTGGGTATGCATGGGTATTGTAGGCAGTGCGAGTATCAGCTCGTCCTCAATAATATCTAGGGGACGCAGTTGCGAGTTTGTTACCAGCAATGGTTCATACGCGTCCGGAAGTTGTTCCATTTCAGCATAATCCCTGATCAGGGCCAATGTGGGCTTTAGAACCAGTTCCATGCTGATTGGCTCCAGACAGCGTTGACAGGTGAGTTGTACGTTGCCACTGATTTGTCCGCGGATGAGATTACGGTGCCTTGGATCACAATAAAATACAAGTTCACAATCGATTTTGGCAGCTGACTCCACCACGAGATCTTTGACCCTAGGCAAAAAAGAAATCTCAACAGTACCCCTCAGACATAGCTCTTGTGTTACAGCCTTCCAAGGATCGACAATTTTATGTAGCCACGACATTGGTGTACGCAAATGTGTATGGTATTAAATAGAAAATATAAGGTTAAGTTTGGATACGAGATGATAAGTCAAAGCTGGAGCCGAATCTATCAAGTATATTTAGCGTAACCGAAAGTTTAAACGTAGGGTTAAGTCTTGGATTGATTGGCAATTTCCCCTGGTAGCACAATTCTTTGACTTAAAACTTGGTCCACTATACCATATTCAACAGCCTCGGTTCCGCTCATAAAGCGATCACGTTCGGTATCAGCTGCAATCTCTTCCAGGGGTTTGCCGGTGTGTTGCGATAATATGAGGTTTAGCTTTTCTCTTATCAAGAGTATTTCTTTGGCATGGATGGCAATTTCGGTAGCCTGGCCTTGGAAACCGCCTAGTGGTTGGTGGATCATGACCCTAGAATGGGGCAGACAGTACCTTTTGCCATTGGCACCTCCGGCAAGCAGTACGGCTCCCATACTGGCTGCTAGGCCTACACACATAGTGCTGACGTTGGGACGTATAAACTGCATAGTGTCGTAAATTGCCAGACCTGCGGATACGGATCCCCCTGGCGAGTTTATGTAAAGGTGAATGTCCTTGTCAGGATTTTCAGACTCCAAAAATAGTAATTGGGCCACTACCAGATTGGCTCTAATGTCTATAATCGGGCCGCCTAGGAATACGACGCGCTCCTGGAGGAGACGCGAATAAATATCGGAGTGCCGTTCGCCGCGGGGGGTTTGTTCTATAACATTGGGAATTACAATATGGTCAGGTTCATTGTTCCACGTCCCTATTGCGTTGGATATTTGCTGGTACATGTTATTTTTTCAGTTCTCCCGAAAATGTTAAGGTGCGCTGGAGTTACCGATACTTCATAATTTGATGGAAGGTGCTGGGGATAGTTTGCACCTGGGTTTGTGAAACTATCCAATCTATTATCTGTTCTTCGAATACTGCATTCTCAAGCTCATCCTTGAACTTGGGGTCATGACAATGTGCGATAAACTTGTCAGGATCGTCGTAACTACTGGCATCATGCTCAATTCTAGCCTGTAAGCGTTTTTTATCTAACTTTATTGCATTACGCTTGATTATATCCCTGAAAATAAGATGTAACTTGACGTTATTAGCGGCTTGACTTTCTATAAGCGCATCATTAACACTAGTATCGGGTATGTGGTTGCGTTGTATTTGTTCACTGCGTATCAGCCTTTTTTCTTCTTCAACCATAGCTTTAGGCAATTGAAAGTCATGGGCTTTAAGCAGGATATTAATTACCTGGCTTTTAATGTTCGCACTAATTTTATCATTTAGATCAAATTGCATTCTTCTACGAACCTGAACGCGCAATTCTGTTAAGGATCCGCTGGAAACGCCAAGTTTTTTAGCAAAATTAGCATCTTTTTGTGACATGGTGAATAAAATCTTGGTCACAGTTATTGATATTTCCTGAGGAGCAGGCGCTGGGGCTTGTGGGTCTGGACTGGGGTGAGGCAGGAATTCAAGGGTTTTGGTATCACCTTCCTTGGCTCCAATCAGCTCATGTCCCCGCTGGCTTATGTTGGTTGCAGAATCACCAATAATTACGTAAAACTCGGGTGGAAATTTGTTGGGTTCAGTGGCACCTGAATTGTTGATCGTGAAAAAAACTTTGTCGCCTACCTGTGCTGGTCTTCTTGCATACTGCCAATCGGCAAGGTCGTGATATAGGGTTTCGATAATGCTATCCACGTCTTCTTCTGTTATTTCAGCAGTTGGTCGATATATGGTGTAGCTGTCAAGGGCCGCCTCTGAAATAGTTGGTAGTATTTCAAATGTTACAGTATAAGACAATGTATCTGGATTGGAATCAAGGTTCGTATGAATATCAAAAACGATCAAGGCTGCTGGGTTTAATTCTGCTTTAGCCATGGCAGCAGTGGCAGTATCCCGCATGAATTGATCGTATATTTCATCGCGAATTTGGGCCATGTAGCGGCTGCGAACTATTTTATCTGGAGCTTTACCGGGGCGAAATCCATTGATACGCGCTGTTTTAGCAATTTTTTTAATACGTTCTTCAATTTTTGGGGTAAGCGCTGTGCTTGGAACTTCAATTTTTATCCTTCTGAGTAAACCTTCGCCCTTTTCCACTACAAATTGCATTAGTCATTCTCCTGACTCATCCATATAGCCAAATATGGCACTGAGCACCGCCTTGCTATCGGTAATTAATAATCAAACTAGATACTATTTTGCTAATAGCCGGGTGTTATCTAACTTGGGTAATTTTTGGGTGATTCTAAGTATTGTAGGCTATCATGTTATGCTGGTTAGTATACTGACCCTGTGGATTGAAGGTACGACGAATTCAGCATAATACAGGTTAGGTTCTGTGCGAGGCAGTGACGTTGATAGAAGCCGATGGGCGGGGTCGAACCGCCGACCTACTGATTACGAATCAGTTGCTCTGCCGCCTGAGCTACACCGGCTTATTTGTCTATGGCTTTGCCTTGGAACCAAGCTGTATATAATAATTGATTTGATTTGAAATGCCAAACAAATTGTATAGAGTCTTGAATTTACGAACCATTTGAACTCGGTATAGAATGTCTATGCTATATGTAGGGTAAATTATTGTAAATATATAAAACAATATTAAATGTAAGGTTAAGCTATTAATCATCATTGGGCTGTCTGATTTGGGTATGGATACGCAGGCTATAGAAGCTTTAGCTGTGGTATGTAATTCGGCCCTCCAGCCTTTGGTACTCATCCTGAGTATGCAAGTTATACATATGGCTAGATTTTATCATCCCAATTTGTACTGAGTACCGAATAATTTATCTAGACGGGCAATTACTTCCCAGGTTGGCCGATCAAAATAGACACCGTATTTGGAACCGTATTGGGGGCGCATTCCCCGTAAAAATAGGTAGTATACGCCGCCAAAGTGTTGCTCGAAATCATACTGTGGCAAACGTTGCTTTAAAAACCTATGTACAGCAACGCTATACACCAAATATTGTAGATCATAACGATGTTCTTGTATTGCTTGATGCATTCCATCTTGATCATAGTCAGCAAGTTGCATTCCCAAGCGATTGGATTTATAGTCAGCTATGTAGTAACGAGATCCGGATCTAAATACTAGGTCGATAAATCCATGCATTAAACCATTGCAAGTGGTAAATTGTAGATTTTTAGCACTATCCCGATAAGCTGGAAAGGCTGACAAAGTATTATGTAGAGACTGCGGACTAAGTTGGGCTAAAGGATAGTGAAATTCTAATTCGCTAAGTCGATTATTCCAAGATATATCCCTCAGACGCATGGCGGTTCCGTCGTCTACTTCCATGTTCAATGGGGTATTGAGGCAATTGGTGATTATAGTCGTAGCCACATCTTTCCAGGAAATATCAGAATCTGAAGGAGCTCGGTTCAGACTGGCGTAATTGGCTAGTTGCGCCTGAATTGCTGATGTCAGTACGCCGTTATCGGCCTTAGAAAAATCCAAGCGCTCCAAAATGCTATGCAGAAACAATCCTGATTCGGCGCCGGCGGGAAATGCAAATGTTGGATCTGGAACTATGTCCGCCTCAGGTATTGGAGAGGGTGCCAATTGACGATCGTGATCGGGGCGCCCGCTGTCATCACCACGGATTAGGCTTGAGTAACTCGACACGCTCCAGTTCCTATTAATATGAGCAGTAAATTTAGCGGCTTGTAAATTGGTAGAGTGAGTTGCAGTCGGGGCCACTAAGTAAGTCGTATCCACAGTTGGTGGTGCGCAAATTTTGATACAGCCGGGTACTAGTGCAGCTAAGTTGCTGAGTTCGTCCTTGAGACCAGACAAATCTGGGATAATATTGAGGCGACTAGTTAATGAATCTTTAGGATCTGGATGTAGTAATAATGCAGGTGCCGAGCTGGCTGCTTGATTTATTAAACCCCAACAGAGAATACACAGATGGGAAGCACGAGTTAATGCCACATAAAATAATCTTATTTGCTCGGCAATTTGCTCTTGTTTGTGTAACTCACGGTTGGATTGTTGAGCAGTGGTCCCAAAATCTAGACACGGAATATAGTTATTTGCAGCATCATGGAACAATACTGGTTTATCTGTATCCATCCGTCGGTCCTTAAGGGACCAGGGGAAGGGGATAAAAACTATAGGATATTCTAGACCCTTGCTTTTATGCATGGTAATAATTGTTACCAAGCCCTCATCACTTTCTAAGCGTAACTGTCTGTCTTCGTTCGCTTCTTTGTAACCTTCTTGATTGCTATTAAAGATTTGAGTATTGAGCCAACGTAGCAGACTATCGGGATCAGCATACTCTGTTGCAGCTTGCTGCATTAATTCACCAAGCTGTAGCAAATTAGTGAGCCAACGTTCGCCATCTGGATTTTGCAGCAGGCGGCTAGTAATCTGCTCTGCGATCAATATCTTTTGAAATAATACGGTAAAACTATTATTTACCCACAAGTCGTGATAACTTTGAAATTTATTTAGTATAACTTCCCAAGCGGTTTCGTCGTGAAATAGGTTATCCAAGGCCTGGGCTTGCCAGCCTAGTATATCAGTTGCTAATGCGGTACGAATCAGCCCTTCAGCGTTAGGCTTGGCAATTGCAGCTAATACCAGCATAAACTGTAAAGCCTGTTCAGTACAAAAAATATTGTCTTGACTTAAGGTTACGCTGTTAACATTGCAAGCACGTAGAGCCTGTTGCATAGTATAACCTTCACGGTGACTATGCACTAATATGGCTATGTCCTTGGATAATACTGGACGTTTTCCCAATACAGCTTGATTACGGCTGGCTAAATGTAAGAGTTGCGCTATATATTCGGCGCAAGCCTTGGCAGCACTTGGAATAGCATCTTTGGTAAATAATTTATTGGTTGTTGCTGAAGCAGAAGGTGGTGGGGTAAGTAACCAGATTTGTAATGGGATAGGTTCTTGACTATTGATCAACAGTGGATTATTATCCGCTTTGGGGTTGGGACGAGCGGGGGTAAACTGTATGGTGTCGTATATAAATGGCGTGGGAATATTGCTGAAAATGGTATTGACTGCGGTTACCAGGCGGGTGCTGGAGCGCCAGTTAATGTCGAGGTTATGTGCGCCCCGTGTTTGAATGGCAATTTTACGAGCGGCCATGTAAGTAAAAATATCGGCCCCTCGAAATGCATAAATAGCCTGCTTGGGATCTCCTATTAGGAATAAGCCGCATTTAGGTTGATTACTGTATATTTGGGAAAAAATTCGGTATTGTTTGGGATCAGTATCTTGAAACTCGTCGATTAAAACTACTGGAAAATGAGCACGAATAGCCGCGGCTAGAGCACGACTATCCCCTATAGTATCGGAATGTAGGGCAACGTCTAGATGTTCTAGTAGGTCGTCGAAGGCCAATACGTCTAGTTTCTGTTTGCTGGTAGCTAAGGCCTGTTTAACCTGGTGATAGGCTTGTTGATACCAAATGGCTTTGCGTTGACAGGAAAAAGTAGGTAGTTCTTGTTCTAATTCGCCGCATAAATCAAAAAAAGTGTGCTGCGGTGGATTTGCTTTGCTTTTAGTTTGGGCTGTGAGCAGGCGGGAACTGAAGCGTTCGCAACCAGGAGCTAAAGCTGTGGGTAGATCCGTGGTGTTAGCAAATATGTCCATAGCGGCAACTGCTTTGGCAACTACCGACTTGGTGTAAGAACGACGGTTGAGGGCTGGTGAAGTTTCCAGGATTTGAATGATTTCTAGTTTTTGGTCCTGCCAAGTGGAGCGTAGCTTATTGAGTTTGGCCATTACAGGATCAGGGTTTGGATCGCTAGTTGGGATATCTATTGCAGGTAAAAATTTAATCGTATCCTGATTCAGAATGGGTGCAATATCGCCTAAAAGCTCTTGGGGATCAGTCCAGTTGGTGCGCAGCCATTGGGCCTGCTCCATAGATATGTTGGCAACGCGCCGTCGCCACACGTCGGCAGTTGCAATATTGCGCAACTGGCTATCGTCACTGATTAATTCCGCTGCAAATGAGGATCCGCTTTCGAAAGCGTAGTCTTGTAACAACATACGTTGGCAAAAGCTGTGTATGGTGTAGATAGCCGCCTCATCCATACGTGATAGGGCCTCTACCAAGATGGTTTTGGCTTGAGTGGCTGCAACTCGAATAGCCTCTAATGTGTGATCAGGAGCAGATTTTGGACTATCTTGATGCTGTTCCAGGTAGACTAAGGCTTCTAAAATCCGGCTGCGTACGCGCTCGCGCAAAGCTTCCGTAGCGGCTTTGGTAAAAGTTACTACTAAGATACGGGATGGATTGAGATTGGCTTCCAGCAGTAAGCGTAGGTACAATGTGGTTAAAGTGTAGGTTTTACCGGTACCGGCGCTAGCTTCAATTAGGTGGAGGCCATGAAGGTTTATATTCGCGGGGTCAAACTTGCTCATGGGTGTTAATCCGTTATTCAGGAGCAAATAGTATATACCCCGCGTGCTAGTGAAGCAAGGCGTTACTCTGACAGGCCTAGGCTAATGGCTTTAAACACGGAGTAAGCCAACCAGGGGTCGGCCGCTACACCACTAAGGCCATTGCTGGTAGCCTGGTGTGCACTTAATGCCGATGGAATGTCACTGCCTTCCAGGTCAATTAAATTCATTTTCCAGTTATGAAACAAGCGATTTTGTTTGGTCCCGGCCATAATTTGCTTAAAATCATGGTGACGGGTGTCAGCACGTATTAGGTCGACTATATTTTCAACATCGTGTGCTTTACCCTCTAGATATTGCATAAATTTGCCACCCATATAGCATAGACAGCCTGTGATGTTATTTGCAGTGTTGCGTTGTCTTGATTGAACTAATATGGTTTGAATCTGCGATTTGTTCAACTTTTCACTGGCAGTACTAATGTACATGTAGAAGTAGATGTTTTCAGCTGGAATAGCAGTCGCTTGTTGCTTAGCTGCCATCTGGATGAATTCCTCTTCGACTAAAGCTTGGGAAAAATAATAACCTTGCAGCAAATCGCAACCAAGTTCGCGCAATATCTCTATTTGCTCAAGTTTTTCTACACCCTCGGCCACGGTGGTAAGACGCAGTGATTGGGATAACCTTAAGACCGCGTTTACTATGGTGTAGTGTTCGCCGCGCTGTTCAATGCTATTTGTAAACTCCTTGTCTATTTTCAATATGGACAGTGGTAATCGCACCAGCTGTAACAGAGAAGAGTAACCGGTGCCAAAATCATCTACTGCAAGGCGTAATCCCAGTTTAGCGAGTTGATTTAATATAACAATACTGGAATGGGCGTCGGTCATGAGTCCGGTTTCAGTTAATTCCAGAACAATCTTGCTAGAAGAGATTTTGTAGCGTTGTAGACAGGCAGCAAATTTTTCTGCTAGCTGATCATCATTTAGTTGGCGCGCAGAGACGTTGACTGTGATGTATGGTGCATCTTTAGCATACATATCCTGAAGACGAGCGGCAATTCTACAAGCTTGTTCGAACACCCAGGAACCAATTTGAAATATGACCGTACTCTGTTCGGCTAAAGGTATGAATTCATCAGGCGAAATTGGGCCGGCTTCTGTGTTCCAACGCAATAATAGTTCGGCCCCTTGAATTTTGCCATTTAAGGCATCAACTATAGGCTGTAATTTAATGGAAAATTCATTTTTTTCCAAGGCATTACGTAGGCCATTACTAATAGTGGTACGCCGCAATGCTTTGGCATGTAAGTCAGAGCTAAATAACCACCAATTATCCTTGCCCATGTTCTTAACTTGGCGCATGGCAATATCGGCATCGCGTAATATGGTATTGGTATCGTAGTCTTTGCCTTGGCCAATAACTAAGCCAATACTGGCGGTGACAAATAGCCTATTGCCTTGAATTTCCAACGGTTGCCTTACTATATCATTGATATAGGTTGCTAAATTGCTAGCCGAGTTAGGATTGGAACATGGTTCACGGATGATAACAAAAGTTTTGCCGTCTAGGCGGCCTACAGTGTCACCATGGCTTATTACGTGTAATAGGCGTTCACTGGCTGCTATCAGAATGCGATCACCGACCTCATTGCCATAACCATCATTAATTGCACTTAACCCATCTAGATCAATCAGAAATAGGGCTAAGTGCGAATTGGTAACGGTAGAGCGGTGCAGGGCTTTGGCCAAATATTCCAGGATTAGGGTGCGATTGGGCAATCCGGTAAGGTAATCGTGCGTGGCCTGCCAATCGGCTTGCTCCTCTTGCTGCTTAAGGTCGGTAATATCACGAATTGAGGCGATTAAAACCCATTGATTTTCTTCATCCCTAAATTTAGATAGTGATGCCTCGGCTGGGAATATTGAACCATCTTTGCGGCACCCGGCTATTGGCTTACGGGCATGCATTTGCAGGTTAAAATGTGGGGCGTCGATGAAGCCTTTGATGTGCTTATTGTGGTTAGGGCGAAGGTTGGGCGGGATTAAATTATTTACCGAAAGACCAGCTAGTTCAGAACTGCTATATCCGAACATATTGGTAGCTTGGCGGTTGCCCTTAATAATGGTGCCAGTTTCGTCGCAGGCAACAATTGCAATATCCGCCATATTTAGGATACGGGCTACCACGCTCTCAGGGGTCATGATGTCGCCAGTATCGACAGTGCCACAGGTTATGGTATACTTTCCTTCCACATTAGTGTCAAGTAGCACCTCAAGTGTTGCTACCGTGGAGTCGGCAAGTTTAGCATCTAGTCGAAATAATTCTTGGCCGCCATGAACAGCATCGTGAAAGGCCTGCTGCCAGGCTTCGGGATCATGCCACAGATTAGTAATAGGTTGATTTAACAGAGCGTCGGCATCCTCATATCCCCATAATTTACGCATATGAGGATTGGCGTGCAAAATGGTGCCAGCGGCATCAAAGACTGCAACTCCGACTTCTCGGGGGGTAGTTACAGTATAGCTATGTTTTTCAGTAATTACGGGTAAAATTGGTTTTTCTAAGGGTTGGATGGGAGATTTAGCTCGATATCGCATGGGAATTTCTGGAGCGGACGTCCCGAATTCTTGCAATAGTTCAAAACTACCGTCAGGAGCACAACGGGCTAGATAGGAGTTTACTTTGGCATGGTGGCTAAAGGGGTCCATGCTCACCAGACCTTGCGGGGCTTGTATTTCAATGGTTTCTAAGCAGTCTATCAGAGTTTCTCGCTCTAAGCTGCCAACATCTCTGACGGCTTGGGCAAAAGCGCGCACGCAGGCGTAGGCACCATCACCAAAGTTGGTAATTATCCCAGTACCTTGCGGATATAAGGCGTCGATACCGTCTAGTTTCAAAAGCTCTTGTAGCAAATTACGATTACAGTTGGTATCAACCCCCATGAAGTAAGTACTAGTGGAGTAAAATCTAGATCTTACATCTGGGGTAAGTTGTTGAGCTATGAGTTCATCATAGTTCGCCATTAGGACTGTTAAGCGTGATTTTAATCCTAATGCAGTAAATCTATTTAGGAAAGTCAGTTGATCCTCACCTTTAAAGTAAGGGACCAATATATCTGCGCCAGAATTAGCTACGCGCCCTAGCAGATCGTCTATGGCTAAAGCACCTAGTGGTAAATATTCTTCCCCGACGTTTTCACCGTCGCATTTAGCTAGAATCTTCCTGGCAGCCTCGATGGAGCGGCGTTGCCATTCGCGATTGCTCCCTATAAAAAATACTTTGGACCCAAAGTTTTGCACCATGTATGGAATCGCATGCTCCAATTGCTGATTGGGCAAAGCCGCAAAGTTAAAAAAGTAGCGCCCGGCAACAGAACCCTCATAACGAGAAAAGTTGAGTTGCGGTATGCGTTCAAGTTGGGATACCTGCTCGGATACCGCCACAGTTGCACTGGGAAGCCGGTTCCCGACTATGGCAATACAATTAAACTCATGTATTAATTTCTTAGCAGCCAGCACCGCGCTCTCAGCCAAACTGCCGTCATCAGCTATGATAAGCTGAATTTTGCGGCCTAATAAGCCACCAGCAGCGTTAATCTGGTTGCAGGCGATGTTAGCAGCATTGGTGATTTCTTTACCATAAATCTGCATTGGCCCGGACAATGGCGCCATTAACCCTAATCTTATATTATCTTGTTCGTGAATACTCATTGTCATACCATTTACCATACTCAGTTGTAATGGAAATAGCATAGCACAAAATTGGCAGCATGTTGAATTCGTTAATCTTTATTCGCTAGAATGCGAATATTCGTATTTTTTAATTTGACTGTATGCACGGTACGTATCTGCCAATACTTTGAAATAGCAGAGGTATAAGCTTACGCGTCAAAAAATTACACATAGCCTAAAACTGCCCAGTCAAACCTACCGTCATAGGAGGTACTTGGTTGAACTATTTGTGGTAATACTAAATAAATATTATAAAAATCGGTCTGAAAATAGAGATTATACCAGCAAATACCATATATTTTAAACTGTTTTAGATCCCAAAGCCCCAGAGCTGGGGCTTTATGGGGCTAACCTAGCTGCAATTTACACCGGATTAAAAATGTATCCTAATCAGTGTCACGTTTCAGTTGCTCCTCAACTATGTCCCGAGTGACACGGTTGGTCAAGGTCTCAATCAAAACCAATGCGAAATCCATAGCCGTTCCAGGTCCTCGCGAAGTAATAAATTTACCATCAGTAACCACTGGTGCCGGCAACACATCTATCCGTGGGTACTTATCTAAAAACCCGGGGTAGCAAGTGGCAGCCCGGCCATCGAGCAATCCAGAGCGCGCTAATACTTTGGGGGCTGCACAGATAGCTGTTAAATATTTATCCGCCTGCGCTAAACGTTTGATTAAATTGTGAATACGTGCATCTTTATCCAAATGATCTGCCCCTGGCAATCCACCAGGCAATACCAACATATCAAAATCTTGATGCATTACCTCATCAAGCTTGACATCTGGTAGCAACACCGTTCCATGACTGGCCTTGATTGGGCCATCATGTAAACCGGCTATTACCACCTCTATCTTAGCCCGCCGCAGTAAATCAATTACCGTGACAGCCTCTAATTCCTCAAAGCCAGTAGCTAATGGTATTAGTACGCGCGGCATGTTATTTTCCCCCCCCTTACACTTAGTCTAAACATTGTTAGACCGGTCGGCCATAATTGGTTGCTTTTTCAGACCAGAGATTGTGTAGCTATAGCCCTTGAATATATCAGCAAATATACTGTCCCAATTGCTGTAAGTAGCAACTGCATGCCAAATATTCTATACCTAATCCAAATTGCAGGGGTAAAAAATAGGAATTGAGAACAGGGTTTGAGAATTAGTACCTAAACTAGAACTGTGTTAGCTTTATGCCTATAGTTAGAGTGGTAATTATGACCAGGCAAAACGTACAGTAAACATGAGTAGTGGGTAACGATAACTAGGAATTATGACGTTGCAATAATGCAAGATTGATGGCCCTGATTAAACCAACACCGGAATAAACTAACCCGGTGTAAAGTTGAATCAAACTGGCACCAGCATCGAACATCCGTAGGGCATCATCTACTGTCATAATTCCACCAACTCCAACTATTGGTAGTTTACCATTAGTCTCATTATGCACCCTTGCTACTAGATTTCTCGCCTTGATCGTTAATGGTTTTCCGCTTAAACCTCCGACTTCCGCAGCCAACTTTTGGTCAGCACCAGCTAAGCCATCTCTACTCAAGGTGGTATTAGCTACGATGATACCGGCAATATTTTGCTCTAAACATACCTGTAAAAGTTCCAAAAGTTGGGCTGGTAGCAAATCTGGAGCAATTTTTAGTAAGAGTGGTTTAGGTTTATCACTACCAGCTAAACAGCGTAAGGTGTCTTGTAGACTAGATAACAGCTCCGTTAGCTGATGCTGATTTTGTAGATTGCGTAGCCCCGGGGTATTTGGCGAACTAACGTTTACTGCCAAGTAATCAAGATAAGGGTAAAGTTGCTTTAGGGCTTTGGAATATTCAGCACTTGCTTCAGCATCGGGAGTATTCTTATTTTTACCCAAGCTAACTCCAATAGGTACCGGGGCTGGCCATATTTTGCGCAATCTAGAGACCAAGGCCGCTATACCGTGGTTATTAAATCCCATACGGTTAATTACCGCAGTGCTGGCTGGTAATCGAAATAGTCGCGGTTGCGGATTACCGGGTTGGGGCTGTAAGGTAACGGTGCCTATCTCCAAAAAACCGAATCCAAGGGCAGCCAGTGCCGGAATGGCAACTCCATCCTTATCAAAGCCGCCAGCAAGGCCTACCGGATTGGGAAAGGTAGTATCCCATAAATTACGGTGTAATATGGGATTGCGTACTGGACGAATTGTGGTAGTTAATAGGGACAACCACGGTTCTTGGTTATAGTACTGGAGCAAATTGATAGTAGCATCATGAGCTGTTTCTGGATTATTAGCGGTTAATTCAAATAGCATGGGCCGAATTAGATGCGTGTATAACATCAAGTACGCTCCTGGATTAGTGTAATATAGAATTTACCTACCTTTGGGGACGCTCCAGCGTAATCTGTAGGTGCGATTAGTGCGGCGTAATCACGCATATTGTGATTATTCCTACACTCCGACATGGGAACGCAGCCGGGGACACTCCTGTGTCCCCTGACTACCTAAAACAACTAATACCACGCATATCCAGAAATCACTATTCTATCTAAGAGACTTAGCTAGGCTATTTTTAAGCAACAAGTCCTTAATCCCTTGAACTTGAATATTAAGCATCCGCACCGCAGCTTTGATGCCAGCAAAAATTTGATTGGCATGTACACCCCGGGTATGAAAAGATTTCCCCTCATATTCCCAAGTAATAAAGCATTCGGTCAAAGCAGAAGTTTTACCACCATACGGGATACGCACCTCATAATCGATTAATTCAGGAAACGGAAGAGGCGGATCAGTCTGAACTTTACGCAATGCCTCCATAAAAGCATCAAAACCACCATTACCAATACCGGAAGATAGCTGAATATCGTTACCAATCCGGATTTTAATACTAGCAGTAGAGTCTAAATCTAAACCACTGGTTACCGAACAGTTTAATAACTCTACAAATTCATCCTCGCGCCCCTCTAACACCTCAGCGATTATGAAAGGCAAATCCTCGGCCGTAATCCGCTTTTTAGCATCGCCAAGTTCGATAATCCGTTTTAATACCCTAGCTTGATCCGCAGCATCCAAAACGATATTTAAGCGTTGTAGATTTTCCTCAAGAGAGGCTTTACCACTAAGCTTACCTAGGGCATAATTGCGGTTTCTGGCAAAGCGCTCTGGACTCAACTTCGTTTGGTACAAATTACCTTTTTTATCACCATCAGCATGAATCCCCGCAGTTTGCGTAAACACATCAACGCCAACAATAGGACTATTGTCAGCTCGATGCTTACCAGAAAAACGCTCTACCATTTGACTGATGCGAGCCAAGTGTTCCTCGTCTATGGATAGCGCCGCCCCTAAGCGGTCCTTAAGATTAACGGCAACTTCCGCCAAAGATGCATTACCAGCACGCTCTCCCAAACAGTTTACTGTACAATGAATAGTGCTTGCCCCAGCTCGTGCGGCCATAATACAATTTGCCGTCCCTAAACCGTAATCATTATGTGGATGAAAATCAAATTTAAGCCTGGGGAAACGTCTTATCATGTCACTTATGCTAGCATATACTTGCTCTGGATCCATGACTCCCAAGGTATCTGGTAGCATAAAATGCACAATACCAGTATTTTGCAAAGCATCTACCATGGTAAAAACGTAATCTGGTGATTCAAAATAACCGTTGGACCAATCTTCCAAATATATATTCACAGCAAAATCATGCTGGTGGGCATAATCTAGAGTGTATTGAATATCTGTCAAATGTTGCTGTAAAGTCTTACCCAATTGGCATTGGCAATGTTTCGCACTACCCTTGGTTAACAAATTTAATACCCGCCCTCCGGCACTACGAATCCAATCTACACTCAGTTTGCCGTCAACAAAACCCAACACCTCAATTTGGCCTGCGTATCCTAATGGTTGGGCCCAGTTAATAATATTGGTAACCGCAGTCTGTTCACCCTGCGAAACTTTAGCCGAAGCAATCTCAATGCGATTGACTTTAACCTGTTGCAGTAACGCTTGGGCAATATGTAACTTTTCCGCTGGTGAGAAAGACACACCGTGTGTTTGTTCCCCATCGCGCAAAGTAGTATCAAGGATCTGGATCGTTGACTGCATAATATTTATTTACAACCCCTGTTACTCTAAAAATATTACTGTTATGACCCTATTATAGTACATCGTATGTGCTAAAACTGACATCACGATCACTGTACAACACAGGGGCAAACGGCTAACATAACCCACCCTAATAATATTGGGTAACTATCACCTATGCAGCCGCGGCGTACCAACTACACTAAGGGTATTGGAGATAGTGGTAACCATATCACGCATTTTATTCTAGTTCCCACGCTCCAGCTTCCCCACAAGAACATAACCCTAAAAATATTATGTGTCAACACACCCTAGCCGTAACCCACCCTTTATACAATTAGGGCCCGCAACCCAACCCCCTACACTTTAACTGATTAATAATTAGATATTTTTATCCAAGACAGGTA
>JXSN01000257.1 GCA_001276605.1 Achromatium sp. WMS2 | reverse complement strand
AAATCCGCCCTCTATTCTCAGAGAGCGGAAACGATTAACGCAAATCAGCGACAATCCGTAGAGCTACAGGGGTTAGCTGATCCCAGTAGAGGTTCACCAAAGTAGCCATCCCAAAGAGATTTTAATTTCTCAAAATTTGGCTAAGGTTAACCAGCTGGATTTTACTCCAATAAACATGAAGCTACAGACCACTGATCCTCAAAAGTGGTCCACAGAGACGCTTCAAACCGCAGAAGTTACCTACCGTCGATTTTTGGCCATTCATATGGTTCATCCATCTGAAGGTTTCGTTCCTAATGATTTACTCGACGAATACTGGCATCAACATATTCTCGATACCAGAAAATATGTTCAAGACTGTGGCTTTTTATTTGGGGGATTGCTTGACCACGACCCTTACTTTGGTCTGAGAAGTGAAGAGGAAAAGCTGGAAAACTTAGCCAATTTTGAGAAATTAAAATCTCTTTGGGATGGCTACTTTGGTGAACCTCTACTGGGATCAGCTAACCCCTGTAGCTCTACGGATTGTCGCTGATTTGCGTTAATCGTTTCCGCTCTCTGAGAATAGAGGGCGGATTTTTGCCCAATGAATGATATTCAAGACCTAGTTTTTCAATTTTTAGAAGATGGGTTCTGTGTAACTCAGGTTCCGGGTATCGCTGAAATTAGACCTAAACTGCTCAATGCGTTTAGTGAGTTAATTCGAGATGCTGAAGAGCTGGGTTCTAAAGGTTGTGTTAAGATTAGGAAATCAGATTTAGTAACAACATCAGGGCATGGTTGGTCTTGGGGATGTGACCACATCCACTCCCCAGAACTTCGTCGACAATGCCTGTTAGATGTTGTTAGTTTTGCACCTATCCCAACCATAATCACCCATATTCTAGGTTCACGGGTTAGATTCTGTGGAGCTCACGGTCATTGGTCACCAACATTTTATGACTATTACCTTCATTGGCACCGTGATACAAGACCTGAACATTGGGAAAAGGGAAACCCTGATAATCGTTCGCATGTGCAGGTCATAATAGCCTTGGAAGAAGAATCTGTGGTATGGATAGTCCCTGCAAGTCATCTGCGTAATCTAATTCCCCTAGAGAAGAAATTTATTACTACCAATAAACACGATCCTCATCCAGATCAGGTCATTCCGAGAGTGCCAGCAGGATACGCGCTACTCTTGAACACTTACACGCTCCACCGTGCTCAATGTTCAAGCTTCCGTATTCGGCGTGCGCTACATTTTGGTTTTTCTCGAGTTGGTTCTAAGCATGAGCCTGGGCGAAAAATTAAGGCTTGGGCCTGGCTAAAAGATGTAGAATTTTTATCCAAACAAACTGATTTTCTGAGAGAAGCAATACTAGAAGAAATTTGCGAAGCCGCAGACCAAGGGAGGTATGACCGTGAATGCATTTGAGGCTGGTAATCGGGGTTATAAACATAAAAATCTTCTATTTTGGCTTGGAATGGTGAGCAGTCTTGTTACCTCCATTAAGCGCGAGGATCGTATCCTAGATCTTGGATGTGGGTATGGACTATTTTTACCTCTTCTTTACGAAATCTATCCATTTCATCGCGGTGTTGGAATTGATTTCGACATTGAATCCATAAATATCGCTCGCAGGAACTTAGCCGATCGCGGAGTAAATTGGCCTATTGAATATTTTCACTCAGACGAAATACAAAACCAAATGCTGACTGAATCTTTTGACGTGATTTTTGGGCAAGAGATTATTTGGTGGAATAATGATTTAGATCAATTGGCAAAAAAAGTTTTCCAATTACTTAAACAAAACGGAAAAGGCTATTTTACAATGGGGAGCCATCCAGAACATCCTCACTGGGAAAAACGTCGACAACAAATGCTTACTAATGGAATTAAATCCTATACGTGGTCAATTGATGAGGTGGCTGAGGCCTTTACTAAAGCTGGTTTT
Source organism: Achromatium sp. WMS2 (assembly GCA_001276605.1). Lineage (GTDB taxonomy): Bacteria > Pseudomonadota > Gammaproteobacteria > Chromatiales > Chromatiaceae > WMS2. The sequence continues at coordinate 680 of JXSN01000257.1, read as the reverse complement.
TCTGTTGGCTTACGGAGACTTCCTATTGATGGATTTTTTATGTATCACCCTAAAGCAACAATCGAAAGTGCCGGCTCGCTTTATAGCTTGGTTCAAACAACAACAGAATGTAAAATGCTTTTTTATTTCGGAAAACATGAGCCTGTTAGGCAAACTCACACCATAAGGTAGTTAAGGTAAAATGGCTGTTATCTCATTAGCTAAAGACCTGCAACAACCAATTCACCAAGCTCTGGCCCTGCTTCCTGCAGTCGAAATTCAAAATCTTAATTTAAAAAGTTTTAAAGAAAAGATCGTTGAATTGGATGAAGAATTTCGTGAAGCCCTTTATCATTTGTCGGTTATCTGTAAATATTTAATAAGAGAAAATGGATTTGCTGTTGTTAAGAAATTATCCCAAACACCGGATGCACGGGCCTTAGTCGCTGTGGCTATGGAAGTGGGTCATATTTTTCAGGATACCTCACATCAGTCCACTACAGTATTAGAAGCATCTCCAAACATATCTCCGCAGCTTCAGGGAAACCAAACAGAACCTTTATTTATGCATACCGATTTCGCTATGCTGGAAAATCCACCTGCTGTTACTATGGTTATGTGCCAACGTCCTGACCCTATTCCAGGTTTTGGTCGAAACGGTATCACCTTAGCTCAAAATATTGTTTCCCGTATATTTGGAT
>JXSN01000256.1 GCA_001276605.1 Achromatium sp. WMS2 | reverse complement strand
CAGCTACTTACCATGATAGAGGCACAACGGAAACGCGGTATTGCCTTAACTGTGCTAGGCTTTGGACGCGACAATCTAAACGAGCGTTTAATGGAACAGTTAGCAGATGCTGGAGATGGCAATTATGCCTACATTGATTCTGCTCAAGAAGCATCTAAAATACTAGCACGTCAGGTGAAATCCACCTTAATGATTATTGCTAAAGACGTAAAAGTGCAGATTGAATTTAATCCTGCTCAAGTCGCGGAATATCGACTCATAGGTTATGAAAATCGCCTCCTCAAACGCGAAGATTTCAGTAACGATAAAGTAGACGCTGGTGATATAGGTGCAGGACATACAGTTACTGCATTTTATGAGATTACGCCGGTAGGTTCCAAGGCACAAAGGATAGAACCACTCCGCTATCAAGCAAATGGCATCCCAGCAAAACCTGGTAATACAGAAGAAATGGCATTTTTACGTTTACGTTATAAAGATCCAACTGGGGGCGCTAGTCGCTTAATTGAACAACCAATTGTATCTTCAAATATAAAACAGGCTGATACCGATTTTAGATTTGCCACCGCAGTTGCTGCATTTGGACAATTGTTGCGGGATGGCCATTACCTTGGTAACTTTAATTGGGACGATGTGATTACATTGGCACGTGCCAACCGCGGTGTTGATCCGCATGGTGAGCGAGCTGAGTTTGTGAGTTTAGCTGAATTGGCTAAAAATTTGGCAATTAGCAAATAATGCATTACTTGTATACAGAATAACTAGATTCTTTATACTTTATAACTAAATATTTTGATCCACAAAGGGAAAACTTTGGACTCCAGCACCCAATTCGATCAACCCTGGTTAGCCCCTGCCAAGCTAAATTTGATGCTGCGCATCTTGGGCCAACGGCCTGATGGCTATCATGAATTGCAAACGGTCTTCCAATTTATTGATGTTTACGATCAATTATATTTTAGGCCACGTAAAGACCGCCGAGTTATACGCACAACTAACCTAAAGTATGTTACCCCGGATCGAGACCTTGCAGTCAAAGCAGCTCGGCTACTGCAAAATGTGACTAATTGTAAAAAAGGAATAAATATCCATATAGAGAAACGTTTACCCATAGGTGGCGGTCTCGGTGGTGGTAGCTCTGACGCTGCTACTACCCTTATAGCCCTCAATAAACTCTGGCAACTTAACTTAACCACTGCCAAACTGGCCAAGTTGGGATTACAGCTAGGGGCAGATGTACCTATTTTTGTTCATGGACAAGCTGCCTGGTCTGAAGGGATTGGTGAAAAGTTAACTAGCATAACCCTTTCTGAACCTTGGTATTTAGTCCTAATTCCCGACTGCCAAGTCTTAACTAAAATAATTTTTACTGATTCGGCATTGACAAGAGATTCAAATCCAATCACAATAGGCAACTTTCTAGCCGGTGACCAGCGTAATGACTGCCTGGACGTGGTCAGGCGCCTATACCCACAGGTTGCTAGGGCCCTGGATTGGCTAGAGGATGAGCTTACAAGGCGTGCCGTCGGTGGGCATGCTAGACTTACCGGAACCGGGGCTTGCGTTTTTGCAGCTTTTAGTGCAGAACAAGTGGCCAGGGAGGTATTGGCTAGTTTACCTGCGGGTATTAGGGGATTGGTAGCGAAAGGTTTGAATCGATCCCCACTGCTTATGACTTGATTTTTTTAAGTACTATCAAATATTAGAAACACTGGGGTGTCGCCAAGCGGTAAGGCACCAGGTTTTGATCCTGGCATACCGAGGTTCGAATCCTCGCACCCCAGCCAGATTGCTAATGAACAAGATGCCTTGGTTCAATTCTGCCGTTTGAAACTGTTGACTTATTTGTATATTTTGGTGCTCTCGCCAATTGAAGCATTGACAGTTTCCACCTCAACTGATGATCGAATGATCCAACTATAGTGAGTTTTACTACCACTATCTTCGATCGTTAAACGTTTAAACTCGATACTCTAAGAGCGTTGCCGTGTCCTCAAACCAGATTATGGTGTTTTCTGGAAATTCCAACATTGCATTAGCTAACGCAATAGCCAGCTCCTTGGGCTTATCACTGGGCAAGGCGGTGGTAAGTCAATTTAGCGATGGCGAGGTTATGATTGAAATTAGGGAAAATGTTCGCGGACGCGACGTTTTCGTAGTACAATCTACCTCGGCCCCCACCAATGATAATCTAATAGAGCTATGCGTCATGTTGGATGCCTTAAGATGGGCGTCTGCTGGCCGCATTACTGCCGTAATTCCCTACTTTGGTTATGCCCGTCAAGATCGGCGCCCACGTTCTGCAAGGGTACCTATTACAGCCCGCTTAGTCGCTAAGATGATAGGACAAGCTGGTGCCGACAGGGTATTGACGGTAGATCTACATGCTGACCAAATCCAAGGTTTTTTTGACATTGCCGTGGATAACGTCTACGCATCCCCAATTTTACTAGGTGAAATTTGGAAACAAGGCTACGATAATTTGGTTGTGGTTTCACCGGATGTAGGCGGTGTGGTACGAGCCAGGGCCCTTGCCAAGCGCCTTGATGATGCGGAACTGGCAATTATTGATAAGCGTCGCCCTCGTCCCAATGAAGCTGAGGTTATGCACATTATAGGAGAAGTACAAC
>JXSN01000255.1 GCA_001276605.1 Achromatium sp. WMS2 | reverse complement strand
TCGTGTAAGCCAAGCGCCGTTCTGTACTGTAATAAAATTACATTTGGGGACAGAGGGGCAAGCTTTACATACTGATCTAGGTAAGTTTTGGCCTCGGTGTATCGACTTTGGTTTACTCTTAGTTCTGACAATTTTAATAGAGCTAAGGGAATATTGGGGTTTTTATTGATAGCAAGTTGTAGATAAGTTTCGCCTGCTGTTAAATTACCAGCGCGTAATGCGCATACTCCAGCGTTGGTTTGGGCACTCCAGGGTTCGTTGTATAGTGGGTTACCTAGGGCTATTCGAAATTCATTATCAGCTAGTTCATATTTGCCTTGTTGACATAGAAAACTACCCCAGGCATTGCGAAAAAATGGGTTGTTGGGTTCTATCGTGAGGGCCCGTCGGTAGTACCTTTCGGCTTTAACCATATCACCTAAATGTTGGTAAATTATGCCAAATTCAGCATGGATTTGGGCGTTATTTGGGTATATGGATAGGCCACGCTCTAATTTGTGTAAAGCTACTTCAGGCATACCTACTTTGAGGTATTCCTGGGCCATTAATGCGTATATATCACCAGGAACATTTTCGGGACGCAAATCAGAATTTGCAATTGCGGTTTCATTGTTTTTATTGAATATGGACGCACAGGCTACCAAGGTTATAGGTGCTAACATACCAATGATTAGTTTATTAATTTTAATAATCACGAATTTAGGTATCCTGATATTGAATTGCAACTTACTATTTTGTGGGATGGTTTAGTACTTAGTGACCACTATGCATGCAATAGCGAATGCATTCATGTGGCCACGAATATACGCCTTGTGCTAAATTACTTGACGTGAGGCACAGAACTAATTATTAATTATAGCACGGCGGGTGCGATCTGCAACTTGTCCCACTAATTGACCACAGGCAGCTTCTATGTCATCACCTCGAGTCTTACGAGTCATAGCCATAATCCCGCCTCTTAGCAATTGTTGCCGAAATTGTTCAACGCGAGTGTCCGTAGACCTGCGATATACGGTGCCTGGAAACGGATTAAATGGAATCAAATTTAGCTTAGCCGGGATTCCTTGGAGAATGCGAATTAACTGGCGTGCATGGCTGTCATTGTCGTTAACCCCATCCAGCATAACATATTCAAATGTCACTTTGCGCCGTTTATCGCCCTCGATAAAGTATTTACAGGCAGACAGGAGCTCGGCAATAGGATATTTACGGTTTATTGGCACCAATTGGTCACGTAGCATATCATTAGGTGCGTGCAATGATACCGCTAAATTTACATCACATACGGTACGCAGACGGCGTAACGCCGGCACTAAACCCGCAGTACTGATGGTGATACGATATTTAGACAGTCCATAAGCCAAATCGTCCTGCAATAATTCTAATATTTTTACGACATTATCAAAATTAGCAAGCGGTTCTCCCATGCCCATTAATACCACATTGGTAAGCTGATCGGTAAAACGCTGGGTGCCAATTTGTCTTACTGCTAACCAAACCTGACCGATTATTTCTTCAGGTTTTAGGTTACGATTAAATCCTTGCTGGGCAGTAGCACAAAATTGGCAGTTTAATGCACATCCAACTTGCGAAGATATGCATAGGGTACTGCGATTATCATCTGGAATATACACAGTTTCGATACGATTACCGCAATTTAGTTCCAATAACCATTTACGGGTACCATCTTTGGCAGTGCGTTCCAAGCAAATTGCAGGTGGTGTTGCTATAGCACTTAGGGATAGTTCAGCACGCAGACGTTGTCCAATATCGGTCATGGCATCAAAATTCAGTACACCATGCTTATGAATCCATTTGAGTACATTGCGACCATGGAATGGTTTATAACCGCGTTCTTTAAACCACAGTTCCATGGCCTGGCGATTAAAGCCTAAAATATTAGTAATATTAGGTTGGGTTGTGGTGGCTTGTAGGTTCAAGGTAATGCAATTTAGTTATGTGTGGTTTACAATGATCTTGAATGGCAGACTCACTATCAAAATCATCTCCATATTGACTTATACCCCGGTATGATACACTGAGGATCGATGCAAAAACAACGGGAACCTACTCCCTCATAAATATTTATGCCGGTAATATTGCAGTGCTATACTGCTAAGAATTCATAAATTAACAATTGCCAAAAATCGAATTCCTCGTTAGAATTTAAGCCTAAGTATATCGCATGTATATCACAATCCCTAGGAGTCAAAATTCAGGTATACCCCGTGCAAGTGATTACATACTTTAACTAGCCAATATGGTTACTCCACTTCCGAACTTCCTAATGCTATGAACTGCGAGCACCATTAATGGCTTTACTGCAAATTTCTGAACCTGGCCAAGCAACTCTGCCCCATCAGCAGCAGTTGGCAGCTGGTATTGACCTTGGTACGACTAATTCCCTGATCGCCAGTGTGCGCAGTGGCATAGCCGATACCCTGCCTGACGCCCAAGGTCGCCACCTCTTACCCTCCATAGTGCATTACGCCCCCGATACCATCCTGGTGGGAATCGAGGCTAAGGCCCAAATGGTAGCTGACCCCCGGAACACAATTGTTTCTGCAAAAAGATTGTTGGGACGCAGCATCGAGGAGCTGCGCAATTTAAAAATCCCCGTACCTTATGAGCTAATATCCAGTGGTGAAT
>JXSN01000254.1 GCA_001276605.1 Achromatium sp. WMS2 | reverse complement strand
CCCAAACTATTTTGGCCAAACCTAATACAGGAAAGGCCATAAGCAAAGCATCTAACACCTCATTAGGTGTGGCGCCATTATTGAGAGCCCGGTTTAAATATTGCTTAAAACCTGCCTCAGCCCGCAATTCTAAAAGTTCAGTCAAGCTTACGGAGATACCAGCCCATTTTTTATCTGGTTCGCCGTTATCTACAATCAATTTCATACTATGACCAGGTGAAATTAAATATAACTAATTTATTATATTCTTGACATAAAAGCATATCATAGATTATACTTGCTTGAGGTGGTGCTGTTGCAACCCGGGTTGTTCCAAACAATTGCTGTCATAAATATCCATAAAATTTAATATAATTAGTATTATAGCTATTAAAAATCGGGAGCATTATATGAGCGACGCGCTCAATTATCTCATCAAAGCTCGCCCTGAGGCCATGAATCATTATTTCTCCTTTCTGAAAAAGGCTGGGGAACACCTTGATGTGCGCACGCGGGACCTCATTTCGATAATCACTAAGGTTGCCGTGCAAACTGAGGCGGGTTTTAAGCAATATTTAAACCGGGCTCTCAATAATGGCGCCACACCTAATGAGGTGTTAGATGCTTTGCTTATGGCCTTTCCTGTATTAGGTTTGGCCAAAATAGTTTGGGCAACTGACATACTACTGGCCATGGATTTACCTGAGTTTCGTCCTGAATCTTTAAATGCTTCAGTATCTTGGCACGATTTGGCACCCTTGGCTGAAATTCCTCCAGATAAGATTAGTTTCATCGAGCGCGATGGGCGCAACCTTTACATTTATCGTGAAGGCGACGCAATTTGCGTTTATGATAGTCGTTGCCCACATCAGGCTACAGATATTCCACATTTAGCCTTAGATGGTAAGCGTTTAACCTGCCCTAAACATAACTGGAGTTTTGATATTACCACTGGTGCTTGCACAGATGTTGGTAATCGGCCTCTAAAGCGTTTTGAACATAAGATTGAGGACGGCCACCTGTTAGCATCTTGGTAATGTTACACGCCATAAGGATGTGTTGAGTGCGTAGATTGCACCGTATACCTATCAATAACTGAGATGTGCTGAGCTTAAGCGAGGCGCATCAAGTAGTTGCCTTAATTGTATATGGCGGATAACAACCATCCTCTGAATGATAGTACAAAATGCAAATATACCGGATTGGAGTTTACGTCTCCGATACGAACTAAGAATTTGTTGGGGGAAGTAAACGCAGCATAACCAATATGCCGCAAGAACCCTCCTCCCTTGCTGACTATATTTTTAGTAAGTAGCTGTTGCTTAACCCATCGTAGATCTACCAACTCTTCAACGGCCTTAGTGCCTAAGCGTTGAATTCCATCCTGAATCCATATAACAAATTCATCAGACATTTTGGTATTGGATTCACTAAAGTCCTTATTTAAGCGCCGTTTAATTCCAACTTGAATAGCCTTTAAATCTATAAAACTGGCTACAGCCATATCGTCATCCTTCAATGCTGCTTGCTCCAAGCGCCACAACTCAAGATATGGCCAAAATAAATATACAAATAAACATAACAATGAGACAATACTTAGCTTTTTCATAACTATAACTATTTAAATTAGTAATACTCTAATATTATAGACCATATTAACGATTCGATGCATAAAAACAACGGTTGCTTATTTGATACGATGCGATTAAAATGATGACAATCGAATTGATTATATAGGCAAGGAAGCTAGATAGAACTCACTGTACATAAGGATTGGCGCTCGATATCGTAGCATAAATGCAACAGCTTTAACTTGGATTACTTAATTTAGCGTAGCAATTTAATGTAAACTTAGTGGTATGGTTGCAATGGTATAGTTATAAATTAAGTGCATAAGCTTTCGAGATTAAATTAGAATATTGGTAACAGCATATGTTTTGGGCAGACAAAGTCATATCCAAGCTAGACCCCCAGATACCACAGGTAGTTAACGACTCTAAAACCCCTTCTGGGCGCGCACATGTAGGGTCATTACGCGGTGTGATTATCCATGATGTAGTATTCAAAACTCTGCTTGGCCGCGGCTTTAATGCCCGCTACATATTCGGAGTTGACGATTACGATCCTCTCGATGAACTACCATACGGCCAAGACCAACAGTACCGTCCCTATCTAGGCCAACCTTTATGCAATGTGCCGGCACCTCCAAATTCTGGCGCCACGGATATGGCCGACTATTATATAAGCGATTTTTTTGGCGTATTTAGTTATTTAGGTGTGAAGGCTGAAACTTACCGTTTACGTGATATCTATCGTAGTGGTCAATTTGATGCTGCAATTGACACCATAATCAGCCAAGCTGCCAAGGTACGTAATATATACAAAAAAGTAAGTGGTGCTGAGCGTTCTCCAAATTGGCTCCCTTTGCAGATGGTATGTCAAAACTGTGGCAGAATTGGTACAACTGAGGCTTATGCTTACGATGGCCAGGAGGTAACTTACCATTGCCGTACTGACCTAGTAAAATGGGCCAGCGGTTGTGGTTATGTGGGCAAAGGTAGCCCCTTTGCAGGTGGTAGTTCATCGAGAGGATCGTAATCGTCAACTCCGAATATGTAGCGGGCATTAAAGCCGCGGCCAAGCAGAGTTTTGAATACTACATCATGGATAATCACA
>JXSN01000253.1 GCA_001276605.1 Achromatium sp. WMS2 | reverse complement strand
GTTAATTTCATTGAGCCCAGCCCTGGGGCCAGACGACAGCAATCGTAGATCATTACAGATTTTGGATACCTTCGCAGCCAACCGCTTGATAATGGAATGGACGGCAATGTAGGCACCGTTGTCGTAGGAAGATTCCATGAGGTTGGTAGAGGGGCGAATCGGGTAACCAGTCACCTCGGCCAACTTTTCGGCCGCCAGCTCGGCGTACCCGTCCGGGGTATTGATTCGGGTACCGATGGCCGTGCCACCCAAATTGACCTCCACAAGCAGGTCACTACCCACGTCGAGTCGGTCCAGTTCGGCACGGATGTTGTGCGCATACCCGTCGAATTCTTCCCCGAGGGTCATGGGAACGGCGTCCTGAAGCTGGGTACGCCCCATCTTCAACACGTCGGCAAATTCTCTAGCCTTGGCATCGAAACTGTCGGCGAGGTCGGCGACGGCCCGCTTCAATCCCTCAAGCAGGGCATAGACCCCGAGACGAAATCCGGTAGGGTAGGCATCGTTAGTCGACTGGGATTTGTTGACGTCGTCATTGGGATGAATGACGTCATATGTACCCTTCGGATACCCCAATATCTCAAGAGCCAGATTGGCAACAACCTCGTTGGTGTTCATGTTGATCGACGTTCCTGCCCCACCTTGGAAGGAATCAGTCGGGAATTGATCCATACAGCGCCCATCATCCAAGATCACGTCGCATGCCGCAATGATGGCGTCGGCAACATCTCCAGGCAAAACCCTCAGTTGCTTGTTCGTCAAGGCAGTCGCCTTCTTCACCTGAACCATTCCCCGAATAAAGTCAGGCTCATCATTCATGCATCCACGCGATATCTGAAAGTTCTCCAGCGCACGTAAAGTATGGATTCCATAGTAGTGTTCGTTCGAAATTTCTCTCTTTCCGAGAAGATCTTCTTCGATCCGATTCTCACTCATCACCATTCCTAGCCCATAGAAACCGGTTACTGCAAGCCAAACATCCGAACGCTCATCCTTGAGCCCACATGTAGGAGTGGGACGCCGAGAGTGAAATATTGGACATTCACGCTTACCAAGACTTAATATCTTGTAAACAAGAACCATAGCCCTGACCACAAAGAGAGCACAACCGCAACCCTCGAAATTTGTGCGGGATGAATGACGCCGAGCCCGGCCCTTTGTGAACATCGCACATCCGTGACGGGGCGCGCCAATCCACGTATGTTCAACGACCCAACCTGGGTCCTCGATATGAGTCGCAAATGATATCGCAGCCACGACAAGGAGGAGCTGAATGGCCTGCAGCCACTGCCGGCGAGCAGGGATGGTGGAAACGTTCACCACCGGCATAGTATTTTGATGATCTGATAGCCGAAAAAGGATCCCCCATGCCCCACTCCCCCGCCAGTTCAGGCCGCTCCTGGCTCATGGTCGGAGCTGGAATCTCCCTATTGGCTGGCCTCGACGGCGCCTTACTGCTCCTCGGCGTGTGGTCCCCCGTGATGACGTCGCGACTGTCCCACTGGCACGGTCCCCTCATGGTGCTCGGGTTCGTCGGCACCGTCATCTGTCTGGAACGAGCTGTGGCCCTCGGGACACGTTTTGGGTACTGTGTCCCAGCCATTTCAGGACTTGGAGTCATCGTCCTGCTGGCACCCGGCCCCGCTTGTGCCGGATTGGCTCTACTGGCCCTGGCACAATTGGGTTTGTTGGGTATTTACATTCCGCTGTGGAGACGCAGCCACGACGACGCTACCGTCATCCAAGCCACCGGGGCGTTTTGCGCAGCCGGTGCTGCCACCCTACTCACCTCAGAAGTGAGCGTTCCTGAGGTCGTCGGATGGCTTGCCTGCTACCTCATCCTGACGATCTGCGGTGAGAGGCTCGAACTCTCCCGGATGACGATGGCCCACAATCGCACCCTTCCGACGCTCTGTCTGGCGGTCGTGGCAGCCCTGCTTGTCTGCGTAGTGAGTCCAATAATCGGGTATCGGCTGTTGGGAGCCGTCCTCGTTGGTCTAGCAGCGTGGCTGTGCCGAAACGACGTCGCCCGTGGTGGGTTGCGACGCGGCGGGCAGGCCGCCTACATCGGCATTCTGCTCATGATCGGCTACCTGTGGCTCGGGCTAGCCGGTCTTATCTGGATGACCAATGGCCCCCTCGCCTCCGGGAGAGCCTATGACGCCGTCGTCCACTCGATCTTCCTCGGATTCACCATGGGGATGATCCTCGGCCACGCCCCGATCATCCTGCCTGCGGTACTACGCGCACGACTCGACTGGACGACGTGGTTCTGGCTACCCGCTTTTCTACTGGAGGCCTCTTTGCTGGCACGTATCGGGATCGGTGACGGGTTGGGTCGGCCCGCCGCCGTGCAAGTTGGTGGGGTCGTCAATGTACTCAGCCTGTTGGCCCTAGTGGCCGTCGTCGCCGCTCATGTCCGGCCCCGCAACACAGCCAGAACGCACCCGCAATACAGCCCACACTCCCGGTCAGGAGGGGACCATGCCTGAGATCACGCCCGTCGGCCGTAAGCCCAACACAAATAAGCGCAGCTGGCACCGTAAGGCGTCGCGTCCGGTTTCCGGGTGGCTGGCAGCTTTGCTCATCGTGGCGATCGTGAGCCCGTGGATATCACAGTCGCGCTGGCTGCTGGTGCACATGGTCACACTGGGCGTCGCAACGACGTCGATCATGG
>JXSN01000252.1 GCA_001276605.1 Achromatium sp. WMS2 | reverse complement strand
CTGTTCAAGAACCTACAGATAAAGGTCACACCAGCTGGTTACAAACTTTGCTGGATATGAAACAGGGAACCCGCGACTCCCTAGAGTTCCTAGAACGAGTTAAAGTTGATCTATTTCCAGATGAAGTTTATGTGTTTACTCCACAGGGTAAGATTATAGTACTGCCGCAGGGTGCAACCCCGGTAGATTTTGCTTACGCTATCCACTCCGATATCGGTAATACGTGTGTTGGTGCAAGAATTGATCATAGATTACTACCGTTACGTACATTATTGCGTAATGGCCAAACCATAGAAATTTTAACCGCTCCTGAAGCACGTCCTAAACCAATTTGGCTAAATTTTGTGGTAACAGGCAAGGCGCGGGCTTGTGTATTGCAACACCTGAAACAGCAAGAATCCCAAGAAGCCTGCGAGTTAGGTAAGACATTGCTTGATCAGGAGTTAAAATTAACCGGGTTAACCTGGGAGACTGTGCCAGGAGAGCGTTTACTGAGTATTTTGAAAGGCTTTGGTGCTAGCAGTAATGAAGATTTATTACGCAAAATTGGTCTAGGACAGATTCTGCCAAAATTAATTGCCTGGCAATTAAATGAGAATATGGCTATACCGGTGAGTGATAGCGTAAGCAAAATCTACCGGGGTTGCACCCTGCGGCAGTACTATAATCTTACCCTGTGGAGTAAACACATAAACTTCATCTGGAAATAGATCAACTTTAACTCGTTCTAGGAACTCTAGGGAGTCGCGGGTTCCCTGTTTCATATCCAGCAAACTTTGTAACCAGCTGGTGTGACCTTTATCTGTAGGTTCTTGAACAGTTTTATAGATCCAATGTGCAGCAATTCCAGATTCGGCCACCTCATGCATAGCCTTAGTGCGGATTTGAATTTCTACTTTCACCCCATTTGGACCCATCACTAGGGTATGTAGAGATTGATAGCCATTGGCTTTAGGTAGGGCTATATAGTCTTTAAATCTACCCGGTACTGGTTTATATAAACTATGAATCGCTCCCAAGGCCAGGTAGCAAATGTCTATGTTGTCAACCACAATTCTTACACCGTACACGTCTGCCACTTCGGTGAAAGACCTATGTTTTTCGCGCATCTTTCGGTAAATACCATACAAATGTTTTTGACGGCTTAAAATTATGGCAGCAATGGCTTTCTTGCTTAAACAATTTCGGATGGCAGTTTCCACACCATCTATGAAAGATACATGATCAGTGTAGATTTTAGATACAGCCTTAGATAAATAACGATAACGCCAAGGCCAATGGTAGCGAAAACCTAGATCTTCAAGTTCTAAACATATGTTATTCATACCCAAACGATTGGCGATCGGACCGTATATTTCCAGAGTTTCTTTGGCTATACGTCTAGCTTTGTCTATGCGTAATGAATCAAGGGTACGCATATTGTGCATTCGATCCGCAAGTTTTATGAGAATAACCCTTATGTCACGAGTCATAGCCAGAAACATTTTGTCCATGTTTGCGGCTTGAGCTTCGGCCCTGTTTTTAAAATCTATCTTGGTCATTTTGCTGACACCATCTACCATGTCAGCAATTTCCTGATCAAATTCTAAAGCTAATGCCTCCTTGATTACACCGGTATCTTCTATCACATCGTGCAATAAAGCCGCCATCACGCACTTATAATCCATACGCATTTCTGCTAGGATAGTAGCAACAGCTACAGGGTGAAAAATATAATAATCACCACTTGCCCGTCGCTGATCACCATGGGCTTCCGCACTAAACAAATATGCCCTATATACTTCTTTGACCTGATACTGGGTCAAATATTCTCCTAGAATAGCACACAGATGTGACATCCTGGTAGGATGTTCTGTAGGGCCTGCGACCGCTTGTGACGATCGGCTTGCAATTCTACTTGCCATGTCAACCACCTTTGGTATGTTGTTGCTGGTGTATTCAGTGCTATGCGTACATTACCGAATCCTAAGTGTAATCTATTTAGCTGCTGTTGTTAACATTTAGCGCATATTATATGTGAATGAAAGATTAATATAGCCCATAAATTAATTTTATTGAGCATAAAAAATAAATGCTAAAACCGGTTGTAATCTAATGAAAACGGCGTGCGAAGGATGAAGGACTTATTCCAAAGCTGCAAGCCTAACTCAAGGTTGCACCAGCTTTAACCATAAGTAAAGCAAGCGATTATAGCCAACGAAACTTAGCAGGGGGTTAAGCCCTAAACTTGGGTTGCGTCACCAGATAAGCATTGTTTAACGCAAGAACCTACACCAGTATAAAATTTATGACTGATTTTATTGATGTTCTTATCAATCCATCCTAATAAAATCGACATATTGGGATAGATTCAAGTAATTAACACGAAATTAAATTTTACATTACACATCAATTTATTATTTATAGTGTATAAAATAGGCCTCGTTACACGATCTTTACGATTAAAGCATTGTATATGAAAATCACTAGACACAAGCAACAACAATTAGTTTATAATGACCGGGCATTGTCCATACGTACTTCCTGCGCCCAGAAAAACCCGCGACTGTAAGAAAGGCTTATTCGTTGTGGACACAGCGGTACTGTGTTGTTGATTAATCATAAAAATCTTAGCATATTAAATCATGATGTAAATCATCCACCAGTGAATTTAAGAGCAAATGCCACCAATTTAAGGTATTCAAG
>JXSN01000251.1 GCA_001276605.1 Achromatium sp. WMS2 | reverse complement strand
GCAAATGGAATAAAAACTCTTTTGCTCTTTGCTGGTAATATCAAATATTTTCTTGTTGACAGATTTTTGGGCACGCTGGTTGGCTTTTGGTGAGTATATAACAATCCATCTTTGCTTAACGTCACCATAAACGACTCCAAGGCTGCAAAACTTAGGTTCTTCAGTCTGCATAATCAGATCGGGGGCCAAAGCGTCAATTATGTTATTGGTTAAGTTGATAGTCTCCGGTACTCGTGAAATCCACCATATTTTGCTTATTTCTTTTAACGTTATCGAAAATTGTGTCCAATGCACGTCCTAAAATGTCATCATTGATATGCTCGGGCTGGATACCAGGACCAATAAGTCGTTCCGTTGGTTTATTTTTAAAAAATATTGGGCTAAGATACAAAGCGCGGTTTGCAAAACCAATCCCATTCAGTATCATTGCTTTTACAGCTTGCCCTACTGACACAGTGCGCTTTGCCATGTCTTATGGTATAAGTTTGTCAATTAAATTGCTAAGGTCAAGTTCGTCGCACATACTGGCGACTAGTCCTAGGTGATCAATAGTTTTGCTTGTGTAGGAGCTGGATGATTCCATTGAGTCAGCATTAATGTGGTTAACCATGGTAAAGTCCATAAAAAGTGATGTTAATACGTTATAAAAGATTTTTTACGATAATATTTTACCATAATATTGGTATGCGGAATCACGGAAATTTGACTTTACCATCATAGATGCGCTTCCGCCCTCGAGGTTTTTGTTGACCCTTATAAATCCAGCGTAAGTTGGCTTCATGGAGTAATTTACCAATTTGATGAAGATTGCTAGCAGTAACGTCATCAAGACATTTTTTCTTGCTGTAATAACAATCAGCTACAAGGTATTTGACTGTTGATGGTAGGGCTTGACGATCCTGTTTTAAATGATCAAGATAAAAGTCCATGCGGCATTTATCGTCTTTAATGATGGCTGGTGTTTGTCGCGTTGAAATATTATATGCGGTATTTTCAGTAACATTTATCACAGCTAAAGTTGAGATTTCTAAGCCTTTTTCTGTCTGATTGTGAACACTATTGTAGATTTTACCAAGTCCATACGTGTGTTTACCACTCTTAGGAATGAAACTACAATCTATTGCAGCAATGAGTATTGTTTCTGCTTTTTCACTGAATGGCAGTATAATTAAACGATTAAATTCAACAAAATCAATTTTTTGCCTATACCAACGTGAAAAGGTTTTTTCACTATAATCGCTATATCGGCTTAGGTTACGAAAGTTTACTCGTCCGCGTATAACCATGAGCAACGACATTAAAACTAACATAAACTTGCGTTGCGGTTTAGAAACGCCAGGCATTTGTTGTAAAATAGTTTCTAATATTTTCATGAGAGTTTAGGTTGGATCTTGTTGCAGTGGAAGACAACATTATCTTATAATTCGCTGCTACTTAAAAACTGTCCGAACCATTGCTACGCTAAGAAAAAGCATAGTATAATCAACATATATCTCTAAAGTTTAATCTGACAAAATAGAATTAGGGTATGAACTGGCAGCACTGATTGAACGCCAAATCGTTGAGAATATGCTCAAAAATAGTGTAATAAGCTTTGATGAAACAGGCATTCGAGTGGGCGGAAAACTACGTTTGCTACATACCGCTTCTACCAACGAACAAACTCATCTATTTGTTCATGAAAAACGCGGAACAGAAGCTCTGAAAAGCGCATACTCGATCCTGAAAGACTTCAAAGGCAAGGCAGTGCATGCCGCTGTAGTAGCTTGATGGGTAGGTGGTTACCCATAAACAACGATTGGGTGTGTTCAATATTTTGCGTGATCTATTCGCGCGTTGCGCAGTTGTAGTAACCTAATGGGTAGGTAGTTACAAAATTTTGTTGTATATGCAAGGTAAATCCTAATGTTAAAGAAGTGGGCCGGAAGCAGCCACCTTGAATGTGCATGGTAGGAATTTACCGTATTCACTACATTGCGGAAAGTATAAATGCAATCTGAAGAACCTATAGAGCCAACCGCTACAGTTGATGAAATACTGAGCACAAACAGTATAACAAGTGTAGAGACTGATAGTGCAGATACTCTTGCTGTCGAGACAACAGATTCAGTAGGAAATAATACTGTTGAAGAACGCATTGAGAATATTGAAAAAGCTTTGCAAGCGGGTATGAAACACATTCTAGATGCATTTACAACTAAAATAGCATATGATGCTTTTAAACAACAGCAAATAGATCGTTTGCATGAAGAATTACAGCAGCATCGGGGAAATCTTATTGCACGCACTATGAGACCGTTAGTTCATGGCGTAATTCATCTGCATGATACTATTGGGAAGTTAATAATCCATCTGGAAAAAGTGCAGGATCAGCAACAAAAAGATTTTTGCGCTATTTTACAAGGTATACAAGAAGATGTAGAGATTTTACTCAGCCACAATGGGGTAAAGGCCTATCGGGAGGGTAATACCAATGCCGCATTTGATCCTAGGAGACAGCGAGTATTATAGGACTTACGCAAAAGCCATTTTAAGTGACGGATTTCTGAGCTGCTGAACAAGATAATCATCCAAGAGACCGTGTTTGAGCTTATAAACCGTTTTACCTGTCTGAACCGCAAAATGTTTAAGCCGAACCCATACCAAAAAGGCGCAACCAACGTGATTACGTTGAATACGGGCATTGCGA
>JXSN01000250.1 GCA_001276605.1 Achromatium sp. WMS2 | reverse complement strand
CGGCAGAGCCAGTTCGATACTGCCAGAGTCAGGCGAGAGGATCCCCGACAAGCAGTGCAGCAGGGTGGTCTTGCCTGACCCGGACGGCCCCATGACGGCGACCGACTGGCCAGCTGGGATGGCGATGTCGATGTGATCGAGGGCACGTGTCATCCCGTAGGTTTTCGTCAGTCCGAGGGCGCGCAGGTGAGCACCACGGATGGTTGTGTCAGCGGCGCGGGGATGTGGGCGAGTTGTCGTCAACATGGCATCCACTGTGTTGCTGGAACCCCTCGTCACGCATCGTGCTGGCGAGCGAATTAGCTGGTCCTTCTGTGGTATGAGCGTGTTTGCGGCCGGTTATGCGCAAACCAGATCGGGTCCGGGCAGTCGGGCTCAGCGGGTGCTGTGTCAATCTTGTTCGTGATGAGGGTCAACACCACCCACAGTGGCAGCACCCCGGGTTACGAACGTGATTGCCATGGGTGCGGGTGGGTACATCGGTCATAGGGGCCGGTACCGTTTACGGGGCCAGGCCATGCAGGGAGGCGGGATGGAGATCATTGATTACTTCGGGCTGTGGGAGCATGACAGGAGCTGTGATCCCCAACGCAGGACTCTGGAAGAGGAACGGGAATTCTGGCGTTGTTATGCCCGGGTCTATGACCAGCACGCCGGGGAGACGGGTGGCTCGTTGGCGCAGATCGCAGCCGTAACCGAGATCGTGGAGCCGGGATCTTCGGTCCTCGACGTTGGTGGAGGAACGGGAAGGTTTGCGATTCCGCTGGCACAGCGCGGGTGCCGGGTGACCGTGCTGGATCGATCCGAGGACATGCTAAGTGTCTTGGAAAGTTCTGCCGAGGAGAAAGACGTCGAGATCGATGTCGTTCATCAGGAATGGCCAGCGGACCTCGGTTGCCAGTTTGACAGCGTTATGGCAGCGTGGTCGTTGTACTGGAACCTCGACCTACAGGCATCGCTCCAGGCCATGGTGCGGCAGACAAAGAAGCATCTCATCATCATTGACACCACTGGGTCGCCGACCGTGTGGGATCACGCGCTTGCGGTGGCTAGAGGGGGAGGAATCGTAGCGTCTCAAGCCAGGCATCTGTTGTTTGCCGGGGGTTTGGCACAACTTGGCATACCCGCGGAAATTCGGGTGCTAGAAGAGTATCGAGTTATCGGTGAGACCGAACTGGAGCGCGAGATCGATGCCCACGGTGGCAGCAAGGTAGCTGCAATGGAGTACCTGGACACTCACGCTGTGAGGATTCGAAGCGGTTGGCGTTACAAGCGGACCGTTGGTCTGATCCATGCGCAGGGAAAGAACATTCCAGCACGGAATTTGTGACATATTGCATATAGAGATGCCACTGACTGGCGCGATTGGAAGCTGAAGATGGAGTGGCACGTCCTGCCATGAGTGCACGCTGGTGATCGCGAATTCTATTAATTGGACCATTGCTATGCTTTCCCTGTTGGCGCATTCAAGCGAGCGCGAAGAAACTCTTGTTGGACGTGTGTCCTGTGGGCAAGGTCGTCGATGGGCGCGCGGTTGAAAGGATAATTTGATGGTGCGAAAACGCGTGCGAATGACCGCGCTTATTGCCGCGATGGCGATGCCTATATTCAGTCTTGTTGGTTGTGGAAGTGCTGTCACTGATCCCAGTATTTCGAAAGCATCGACTGCAACGTTGCCGGTGATGCAGGGGCACACTTCGTATCCTCTGACTGTCACCAGTTGTGGTGTCAGTCAGGTATTCGAATCTGCTCCTAAGCGTGCCGTAACCTTGACCTCCACCGCGACCGAGACGATGCTCGAACTGGGTCTCGAAAAGCGGATGGTTGGAACGGCATATCAACGTAATCGTCCTATTGGATCGCAGTACAAGAAGGCATACGATTCCATTCCGATTCTCGCCTCCGGGCAACCGTCTATGGAAAAGCTCCTCTCTGTTAACCCAGATTTCGTTTATTCGGGATATCCGGATGGATTCTCGAAGAGTAATGGACACACTAGAGAGGATCTCAAAAAGCTTGGAATTAAGACCCATCTGAGTCCGGTGGGGTGCTCTGACCAGGTGAAGACCCTTGAAGATGAAACCAAAGAGATTAGGACGATTGGTCAAATCTTCGATGTCAACGATAAGGCGGAAAATGCTGTTCGCAGGTTCAATTCCAAGGTTAGTAGTGTCAAGAACTCTGTAAAGGGTAAGGATCGCCCCAAAGTATTCCTGTATAATTCAGGCATAGAAGCTCCGATCACTGTAGGTGGATGGGCCTACGCATCAGTGATGATCGATGCGGCAGGGGGAGAGAATATTTTTGCCCATGAGCCGCTGAGATGGGGAAAGATGTCGTGGGAGCAAGTAGCCAAAGCTGATCCAGACATGATTCTCATCTACGACTATAAGACGCCCAGTGTGGATCAGAAGATTAAGACGCTAAAGTCCATTCCTGCTCTTAAGGATACTAAGGCTGTTAAGAACAACGCCTTCCCTGTCATTAGCCTGTCTTTAGCCCAGCCAGGTCCCCGGTCCGCCGAGAGTATTGAACAACTTGCTAAACAGTTCCATAGCTGATGCTAGGTGCGCACAGTGAGGGTGACGATACGTCCGTCAGGTCCGTGAGCGACCAGGGTGATCTCGTTGCTATCTTAAATCGCGTTCCGGCTCGGTCCTTGGAGGACGTGACGAGTTACCAATCCGATTTACGTCGGGGG
>JXSN01000249.1 GCA_001276605.1 Achromatium sp. WMS2 | reverse complement strand
ACCAACACTTGCCTTTACACTAAGTTAATGCTAACTACAGAACATCCTTCATTTTCATATTAGATGTCTTGTCCTTGTTAAAATTTTGATTCCCTTGTTGACCTTTTTGATTTGCATTTTTTTCTCATTGTAATCCAGGTCAAACTTGTGACTGGCTAATACCATCTGTGAATTGGTGACTGTTTTTGGATACTGGTTGTTTCTGAGTGAATATTGGGTACCAATCTATCTCATTAGTGATACATACTTGTCTTGATTGGTATATTCCATGTAATGGTATGTCTGAGCTTATTTGACAGTCCTATTTCTTTCCGTCAGATCATCTTTCTTGCCAGTAGTTGCTAGCTTGGGACAACACAGCAGTATAGTTCTGGTGTGCATTTCCATAACCTTAAATGCAGTCTTCAAATATTTTATATAATCAGTGAGCAACACATCTTGCTTCTGTGATATATTCACAAAATGCTTTATGGTCTTAATGCATAATGCTGCAGGTAAACTTTTTATCCATCATCATGAGGGAGTACTCCTTGATTGCTTTGATGAGCTCAATCAGGTTATCCAAAATTTCGTCTTAGAACATGGTATGACCCATAATCTTGTTCTGGAGGGACTTGTTGATTTGTATCCACAAGAATGTATAGACATTAAATTTGTTGCTGTTGTAGAAATCAATTCATTGCTGGAAGGTCTGTAGTATTACAGTATAAAGCAGTTCATTTTGCTTTGATTCACATGTGTATTCCACTTTCTAATTCTTGTCATTTTTATTAGTGACACATGCCTTTATCTTTAAAATATGGTGTTTTTATATATCATAGTCCTTCTTATCAATTAAGATCCTAATGATGTCTTTGCTATATGTGAATTTCTGATTGATGTGATTCAAGAAGTACTGAGTGATGACTTCAAAATCACTTGCTTGCTTTGCTGAGCTTATAAAATTGACATAGTCTTGTATGTTTTTTTGCTACTTTGGTTTCTTGTTGGAACCCTTCTTGCTGGAGCTGTTCTGGCTGTTAGAAAATTTCCCAGATTTTCTGTCTTTCCTCTTATGAAATTTACCACCACTATTCATGGAGTTCTCTGCCATTGTCTGTGGTGCTTCTTAATGATTCTTCAATACCTGAATCAGAAACATATTTAGAAAATGTTGGAATTGACTTATTTTAATTGCTATTATACTATTATTGATTTTATAGCTTGATCCAATCTAATCTATGTCTGATGTTTATTTTGTAATATAATTTGATAGATCTATTATTTCCTGTGTGTACTTTGAAAAGTGTTTTCTTAATAAAGTGACTTAAACTAAAACTAATCTGGGAATCTCCGGTTCCCATTCATTGAGTCTTGGTGGATTATGAATCTGTCACTAAATCACTAATGAATTTGTCAGTATGTCATACATGCTTTTTGCATCAGGCTAATCCCAACAGTATTTACACTATTATTATCAAAGTCTTAAATTGTTAGTGGTAACTAAAAAGTTATTTTTATAATTGCTGCTTGAGCTTTAAAGAATTATTAAAAGAATCTATGACACTGACATTGGGTTACTTTCTCTTCAAATGATATCAAGTACTGATTGATGACTTTGAGTAATTTGATTATGTTGTTCATGATCTTACTCTTGTACTATACATGAGTATTGAGCTTGTTCTAAAGATTCTTGTCACACTGTGTATATAACAATGCATAGACTTTTATCTTGTTGGATTTTTATATTTTCAACCAGCCAGAATATTGTTGTATTAAGACACTGTACATGACCTTGTTTTTCTTTGTCACCTGCTCATATTATGCCTCCTCATCCTTGGCATCCTTTGTTAATACCTCCAAGGATGGCATGTAGTGTTTTATGATATCAGTGTCTTCGTGGGTCAACAATGCCTGTGTGATATCCTCATCAAATGTATAGGTTTGTTGGATTTGATTAATGAGATATTGCATGATGACTCTGAAGTCACAGATATGCCTTACAGAACCAACATAGTAGATATAGTCAACACAATTTTTCCTCTCTTACTTTCTTTTGCTGTTGTTGCTGTCACTGTTGCCATTAATTGAGCAGCCATCTTGTCTTCTACTCAAGTTATCTCCAGAAGGGACTCTTCCATCACCTCAGACTCTGAATCCTGTCATCTTTTGGGACATGACTAATAAATAATATGTATTCTGAACTGGACCTGTTTTTTGTACATATTAGGAAAAAATGCCCTTCAGAATCTCCTCCACTTATTATGACTGTTTATCTCAATTATTTGCCATCCCAATTATCATTTACTTTGTAGCTTTTATACCAGATCATCTAAGTTGGATGTTTCACCAATGATGCTGTTAGGTGATCAGTGATTCCACATCAACAGGATGACACAGACTGATAACAACTCAAGTAAAACACTATCTAGGGTCTGAACACTGCATTTCAGATTTATATATTACAGGTCTCAAACACCATTATAACTGACACTTAATAATGCTTTACAAAAAACAGTGATATTTCTCTATGATACTAATCTATTAATGGTTCTCATTGTCTATTGTAAAATATCAATCACTCTTCACAATTCATGAATCACCGACCATGTAAGACTCAAATTCCAATGTCACTGACCCCATATGTGCTCCAAATATATTCTGAAAATAAGTTCCCCAACAGGTAGGCAAAACTTGTGCTGGTACCTGCTGGTATTACCAGCACCCATAACAGGTACAAATTGG
>JXSN01000248.1 GCA_001276605.1 Achromatium sp. WMS2 | reverse complement strand
AAGCTATTGCTGGTTCCCTAGAATTACGCAATGTGTATTTACGCTATCCGGGGATTGAAGACTATGCGTTGCAAAACATAAGTTTTAGCATTCAGCCTAACGAAACCGTAGCCTTGGTAGGTGCCTCCGGAAGCGGCAAAAGCTCAATAGCTAACCTAATACCACGCTTCGTCGAAAATCAGGATGCGAGCGTCTTTGAGGATTGCCCGGGCGATAGCTATACGTTGCCTTTGACCACCCGAGAGTCGCATTCCGTTCTCGCCGATCACTGTGGCAAATTTTTGGGGCCAGCGTGTTATAAATTCGCTGGCATATGCAGCATTTGCTGCGGTGGTTATTTCGGAATCGGTACTATGTGCGAGGCTACCATAGGCAATGTTGGCAGCTATAGTGTCATTAAACAGGATTACTTCTTGACTTACCAGTGCAATTTGGCTGCGTAGTGATTTGAGGTCAATGGTTTGAATGTCGATTCCATCGAGTAAAATTTGGCCGCTGGTTATTTGGTATAAGCGTGGTATTAGGTTAGCTATTGAGCTTTTGCCGCTTCCGGAGGCACCTACCAAGGCTACGGTTTCGTTAGGCTGAATGCTACAACTTATGTTTTGCAACGCATAGTCTTCAATCCCCGGATAGCGTAAATACACATTGCGTAATTCTAGGGAACCAGCAATAGCTTGCGGTGTGATAGTACCATAATTTTCTTCTATGGGATGGTCTATGATTCCAAATACGCTTTCGGCGGCGGCTAATCCCATTTGGATTTGTTCGTTGACTTTGGTGAGGCGCTTAATCGGGTTGATCAATAGGGCCATGGCTCCAAAAAAGGCTACAAATTTTCCGGCGGTCATGGTGCCTGCTACTGACATTATTGAGGCATAATAGACTATGGCAGCTAGGGCAATAGAGGATACTATGTGTACTATTATTGAGTTTAAGTTGCTGGTAGCAGCAAATTTTGTGGAGTAACTGCGTACAGTTTTGGTAGCTTGATAATTACGTTGGGATTCGTAGGCAACACCATCAAAAATTTTAACGGTTTTATGGCCTTTGATTGCTTCTTCCAAAATATGGATCATGTGGCCAATGGCCTGCTGTATAGCGTGACTTAGGAAGCGCAGCCGAGATGCCATGTAATAAATTACCAAACCAACGCTGGGTATTATGGTGATGGCGATTAGGGACAGTGTCCAGTCGAGGTATATCATGAAGGCTAATAAGCCGATTACGGCTAGGCTGTCGCGTACCAAAATTACTACGGCTTGAGTGGCCGCGGCGCCAACGTTGCCTACATCGTAAATGAGCTTGGATATTATGTAGCCAGGCGAATTGGCATCGTAAAAACTTGTAGGTAACAATAGGATACGGTTAAACATTTCGTTACGCAGATCTGTAACTACTTTCGAAGATACCCATTGGAGGCCAAAGTCGCTGCCAAACATGGCAATACCGCGTATGGTAGCTAAACCTATTAGTGCTAGTGGAATTAACCTAATCATGGTTTGCTCTTTGCCTATGATGCTACCGTCTAACATGGGTTTCATGAGGGCCGGAATGGCAGGTTCGGTCATGGCGAGCACTACCATAGATAGTAGGGTTAGTAAAGACCGCTGTTTGTAGGGAGCCAAGTAAGTTAAGAGCCTTTTGTAGATTTTTATATCCAAATATCGAGGCCTGAATGTTTAACAATAGGTTGAGTTAACTGAATCATGGGGTTAATTTGCTATCAGCAGCCACTAATGGATGTGGTACATGGCAACTGATAGCCTGGTGCTTATAGATAACGTTCCTTTAGTATATGCACAAAGGAGTCGCTGGCAAATGGTTCGCCAACGGCGCTAAATTTCCAAGCGTTGTTTTCACGCGTCAGCTCGGCAAAAATCATGGAACAACTCTTGGTGAACTGACTGCCTGAGAGTTCAAAGCGTGCCATTTCGCGCCCAGTTTTGTCCACAGCACGGATAAATGCGTTGTTTACCCCGCTAAAATCCTGGCCGTTTTTAATACCTTGGTAGATTTGTACTATGAAGGCTATCAAGTGGTATTGTTCAGGTATGGTGTCAAGTTTGACTATGATTTGCTCATCATCACCATCGCCTTCACCAGTGCGATTATCACCAGTTAACCATATTTGACCTGATTTATGTTTCAAGCTGTTGAAAAATACTACATCGCCGTTAAGTAACGTGGGTTTGCCACCCTGAACAGTTCCTAAATCCTTAACTTTGCGATTGGAATCGCAGAGGAATGCTATAACATCTAGGTCCCATTCGGCACTTTGGCTACTATCCTCTATGCAGTCCCATCCTAAACCTATGGTAACCAATGATAAATCATAATCCTTCTTTTGCAGGCTTACACCATGACCTTTTTTGAGGCTAATTGGCATATGTAATTTCCTTAAGCAATTGGAATAAATCGAGTTCAGGCTAAATTAACACCAAATTTTCTACACATGGCCTCAAGACCACCAGCAAAACCTTCGCCTACGGCCTTGAAGCGCCATTCATTGTCTTGACGGTAAATTTCCCCGAAGATTACTGCTGTTTCAGTGCTATAACTTTCCGTGAGGTCAAATCGAGTCACTTCTATGCCTCTATCACCTTCCGTGTTGACAATACGGATAAAAGCATTTGATATTTGGCCGAAATTTTGATGCCGATCGTAAGCTTCGTGTATTGTAACCGTGATAACTATGCTTTTTACCGCTAATGGTACGTGGAGCAA
>JXSN01000026.1 GCA_001276605.1 Achromatium sp. WMS2 | reverse complement strand
AATCCAAAAACTCACTGCCTGCTGGTACCCCAAGTGTGTTTATATCAACCAGTAGGGAGCGCGCCTGCTTTAGCCCACTATTGATTTCAAACCTACCATCTAAAGTTGGATCATTAATTAACCCTTTCCAACCCACAGTAGTCCTGGGCTTTTCAAAATACACCCGCATTACTATTAGCAATTGCTCCTGCAACTGATCAATCATGAGGCGAAGATTGTGTGCGTATTCGCGAGCAGCATCAGGGTCATGTACCGAGCAAGGCCCAACTACTACCAAAATTCGATTATCTTCCTCACGCAAAATCCTTCTTATGCTATCTCTGGTGTCATAAACAAGCCCAGAAATTTCATCAGTTATTGGATATAGCTTTATTAATTCATCAGGCGAAATCAACTCATTAGTAGTTTTTATACGTAAGTCATCAGTTTGGTATCTAGGACTCATAGGGATTACTTTAATAATTTTATAGTGGTACGTGAAGTTTTGATGATTTTAGCTAGAATTGGCAATCCCTTTAAGTTTAGATGCCAGGTTAATAGGACAAGCAACACAGATTCTGATTTATTATGAAACCCAATATTACCATACTACACCCGTTTTTCTATACCAAAGCAGACTGATCCCGGTTCATGATACCATAATCTATCCATCGAAATACAGTGCATTTCTGGGATTTAGTATGATCCTATTTTCACCAGGTACTAGTTCTACCCGTTGCTGCCAAAAACCTAACTCTGTCTCTGTGGCAGTCCAACCAATAAGCCAATAAATTCCTGGAGTTAACTGTCTAATCCATGCCTGCCCCGATCTGTTAGTGACAGTGGCTTTTACCATGTATTCCGACCAAATAATTTTTGACTTTTCGAAATTTTGACTGAACTCCCAGCGATTAATGCGAGATTTGGCAGCAGTAAAATCAAATAAGATATTACGTATTGCGGTAGCCCCTGCCAACATCGAAATCCAGCGTGGGGCCTGCCCAGGAGTTTTGGTGTGTAGGTTCACATCTGGGATAGCCAAGCCTTGGGTATAATCATTGATTATAGATTCCAAATCTTTATTTAGCAAAAATAAATCTGCCTTTAGTGCTGAATCTGGAGCGGTAACACCGACAGGCATTTCGATTTTAACCATTAACACGGAGTATTGTGGCACACTTGATGCCGCTTGATACCACACCAACACTGCACCAGCCAGCAGGGCTAGAATAAATATAAATATCGATACATACAAAAAAAATGCATATTTACGGTGTGAATTAGCGCGCTGCAATCCAGAATTAGCTATTCCAACATACCACATCCCATGCGCATGAAATCCCGCTACTCGCCCCTGAGCTATATCCTCCAAAACCGCTGCCACCGTAGTAGCCGATTGCTGTGCATATTCCGTTACCGTAATGGGATTTGTAACCTGTACAAATGGGGCCTCCGCCGGATCCTGCACTGGCCCCGTCTGTTGTTGGCTAATTCTAACATACCACTTTCCATCCGCTTGATAGCCATCTAATTCACCATTAATAATACTTTTTATTACCTGGCGTTCGGTTAAAACATGCTCCTCCGCGTATAAATGAGCCGGTATAACAACTAATGCGCTTCTTGATATGGTTATGTTATCAACCAAGGTTGTTATCTGCTATATGCTTAAACAAACTTTAAGTATCATTAAACAATAATTACTGACTAGCTGATTACCTTAATACAGAGCCTTTTATGCTCTCTACCATAAAAAATCCCTAAATAACATTAATATATCTAGCTAGTTTTAAGATACCGCATCGCTCGGTAGCCAATATCTTTGCGATAATAATAGTTTGGCCACTGAATACTTGCTGCTACTTCATACGCTATTCTTCGTGCTTCGGCAACGGTAGCCCCCAAAGCAGTTACACATAACACTCTACCACCATTGGTTACTACTCTACCATTTTGCAGTGCGGTTCCAGCATGAAAAACTTTATAC
Organism: Achromatium sp. WMS2; assembly: GCA_001276605.1. GTDB lineage: Bacteria > Pseudomonadota > Gammaproteobacteria > Chromatiales > Chromatiaceae > WMS2. The sequence continues at coordinate 15,073 of JXSN01000026.1, read as the reverse complement.
ACAGGATTGGGATCTGGCGGTAGTCCAGTTATAATCTGACCCCGTGCATATGCTCCAGGGTAGCCACCGGCGGCCAATACTACCCCCAAGGCTACCTGTGAACTCCACTTTGCAGTTATTTGATCTAATTTACCAGCTAATGTTGCTAAGGACAACTCTACTAAGTCAGATTCCAAGCGTAACACAATGGGTTGAGTTTCTGGGTCCCCACAGCGGCAATTAAACTCTAAAACTTTAGGATTACCTTTACTATCAATCATTAACCCAGCATACAAAAAACCCTGATATGGGTAACCCTCAGCGGCCATTCCACGCACTGTAGGTAACATTATGGTCTGCATGACTTTAGAATGTATTTTTGGGGTTAACACCGGTGCTGGGGAGTAAGCACCCATGCCGCCAGTATTGGGACCTGTATCCCCATCACCGATAGCCTTATGGTCCTGAGAAGATGCAAGCGGTAAAATATTCACACCATCTACAAGAGCAATGAAACTTACCTCTTCTCCTGCTAAAAACTCCTCGATTACTATTTTGCGCCCCGCCCCCTCAAGATACTCACCACCCAGTAGCCTGCGTACAGCAGTAGCAGCGTCGGCAAAATCATTAACTATGATAACTCCTTTGCCAGCAGCTAGTCCATCTGCCTTAATTACAATAGGAAAAGTTGCCTGTTGCAAATAATCTAGTGCTAAATCAAGTTCAGTAAATATCGCATATGCAGCTGTCGGAATATTATGTCGGTGTAAAAATTCCTTGGTAAAGGCCTTAGATCCCTCTAACTGAGCAGCGGCTTGACTTGGTCCCAAGCACTGTAAACCAGCGGCCCGAAAAGCATCGCCTAAGCCCATAACCAAGGGCAATTCTGGGCCTACTATGGTAAGCTGTATGGCATTGGTTACGGCAAATTGGATTAAATCATCAATGGCTGTCACTGGTATATTGACATTGACCAGCCGGGGCTCTAATGCTGTGCCAGCATTCCCAGGAGCCACATAAACTTGGCCGGCTAAGGGCGATTGAGATATTTTCCAGGCTAAAGCGTGTTCGCGACCACCGCTACCGATGACCAGAATATTCATAAATGTAAAAAATTACTGCGTGTTTTTATACAGACATATGGGTAACTGACTGCTCAGTGCATTTGCAATCAGTCAATGGTTGCAAAACAAACCTGTTATTATTCAAACTTAGATATTGCCACTGGAATGCCACGCTTTTCCCTAATAGCTAAATTAAGGGCAGCCCCATCTAGCACAAAAGCGCGGTGATCCTGCTCAGCATAAACCCGATCTAATGCTTTGCGGGTAAATTCAGCCTCTTTATCAACATCCTGTTCTAAAGCGGGCGTTACCTCGATAAACAGAGTATCGGCTAACCAACCTATCTTAATCGGCTCGTTTACCAAATTTACCTGGGTACCAACTGGCACCTGCTTAAATAGGCTTTCTATGTCCTCCGGATACAAACGCATACAACCGTGCGTTACCTGCATTCCAATACCGAATGGCTTATCCGTACCATGAATTAGGTAGCTACCAGAAAAAGCCAGCCGCATGGCAAATCTACCTAGTGGATTATCCGGACCAGCTGGAACTACTTCCGGCAAGGGGGTGCCTTTTTCCAACGCCTCTCTACGAATAGAGGCCGGGGGCCGCCATACCGGATCTGTTAGTTTAGTGGCAACTTTGGTAATTCCTAACGGGGTATTCCAATCTACCCTACCTACACTTACAGGATGAGTTATTACCCGCCGTGGATTACCAGGTGGATAATAATATAATCTCATCTCAGGTGTATTAACTACTATACCAGTACGAGGTGCACTGGGCAATATGTAGCGGTTAGGCAATAAAATTTCAGTACCTGCCCCAGGCAACCATGGATCAACCTTAGGATTAGCATTGACTATTTCATCCCGCCCTAATCCATTGGCCCGAGCAATATCAATCAATGTATCTTCATGTTTAGCCTTAATAATTTTTAATTCTCCAACCAAAGACACGTCATTTGGTGGCAATAAAAATTCTTCCGCTACGACATCAGAAATTGAACTAATTAATAATGGCACCAATAGTATAGCATAGCTCAAGTTGACCAGTTTGGATTTGGTTATGCCTGACATGGTTATGTGTATAACGTCCCCACGCCTCAACGCGGGGATAGCTAACATACCACGTTTAAACCAATATTGTATTATAACGTGGAACATAATGGTATACTGATAGATAATTACTCTGGTTACAGTTTATAAACCCGATTTAGACATCGGTGCTATGAGAACTCCCCTTGTGCAACAGAGCAGCATGCGCTGCGGCTAGCCGCGCAATGGGTACCCGTGGCCCAGAGCACGAAACATAATCCAAGCCAATCTGATGACAGAAATTAATCGAGGCTGGATGTCCACCATGCTCCCCACAAATTCCCACCTTGATGTCAGGTCTACTGTCTTTAGCCCAGCCCACAGCCAACTCCATAATCTTGCCGACGCCGCTTATATCCAATACTTCAAACGGATTATCATGCAAAATATTATTGGTATGGTACATGGGTAAAAACTTGTTTTCTGCATCTTCACGTGAAAATGAGAATGTAGCCTGGGTCAAATCATTGGTACCAAAGGAGAAAAATTCCGAAGTCTCAGCCAAAGATCCCGCACGAATACAGGCCCTTACCACCTCCAGCATAGAGCCAAATTTAAGTGGTATCTGTACCCCGTAATTGGCCTCTACTGCCAATCGCACCGCATCCACTATAGCTTTAACCCGCAGCAGCTCCTGCTTAGTACAAACCTGAGGTACCATGATCTCTGGCTGCACCGGTACTTTGGCCTTGATACACTGGGCCGCTGCCTCCAGTACTGCTCGAATTTGCATGGAGTAAATCTCAGGAAAGGTAATACCTAGACGTACCCCACGATGCCCTAGCATGGGATTTACCTCTTGCAACGCATTGACTTTCTTCAGCATCTGAGTCTTGCGTTCTATGACCTCGTCGATCAAACGTGGATCAGTAACCCGTTCTACAGCAGGGTGCGATTCAGCAGATCTATAAAGTATAGCCACTGCATCGGACAGGATATTGGCACCACGCACCGCAATTCGCAAGTGTTGTAACTCAGCCAATTCTTCCTCTAGCTGTTGGCGAGACGGTAAAAACTCATGAATCGGTGGATCTAAAAGCCGAATGGTAACCGGGCGTCCGGCCATAGCCCCAAAAATACCCCGAAAATCATCGCGCTGAAATGGCAGCAACTGATCAATAGCAGCTTGTCGTGTAGCCGCATCTTCAGCTAAGATCATCTCTACCACAATCGGCAGTCGATCGGAGGCATTAAACATCCGTTCGGTACGACACAGCCCAATACCCTGTGCTCCAAACTCCACAGCACGCTTGGCGTCACCTGGGGTATCAGCATTAGCCCGCACTTTAAGCTTAGCCACATCATCGGCCCAACTTAATAGGGTAGCAAGCTCCGCCGGAAAACTGGCTTCTTTAAGGGGGACCGCTCCCAAGTACACATCACCTGTGGTGCCGTCCAAGGTTATCAGATCACCCTCAGCAATTGCAGTGTTACCCACAAACGCCTTGCGCTGAGACACGTCCACGGTAATACCCTCAGCACCGGCCACGCAAGGTTTGCCCATCCCTCTGGCTACCACGGCTGCATGACTAGTTTTACCACCGCGTGAGGTTAATATGCCCTGTGACTTGAAAAAGCCATGAATATCCTCAGGCTTGGTTTCTTCCCGTACTAAAATAACATTCTGGCCTTGAGAACCCAGCTTTTCAGCTCGATCAGCATCAAACACTGCCTTGCCGACAGCAGCGCCCGGAGAGGCGGCTAAACCGCGGGCTAGCGGTGTCCTTCTGGCCGCTGGATCCAAATGCGGAAATAACAACTGTTCTAGTAATTCTGGCTGGATGCGTAGCAGGCTTTGCTCGCGGGAGATAATGCCCTCTTTAACCATGGCTACCGAAGTATGCACCAAGGCTGCGGCATTCATCTTACCATTGCGGGTTTGTAGACAGTATAGACGTCCCTTTTCTATTGTAAATTCAAAATCCTGTACTTCTCGATAGTGACTTTCCAGACGATTGCGCAATGACAGCAATTCTTGATAAATTGCAGGCATTTCATCACGCATCGCATCAATAGGTTTAGGCGTCCGGATCCCGGCTACCACATCTTCACCTTGCGCATTGGTAAGATATTCACCGTACATTCTATTTTCACCCGTATCTGGGTAACGGGTAAATGCCACACCAGTAGCGCTATCATCACCCAGGTTACCAAAAACCATAGCAACTACGCTGACCGCGGTACCATTAGCCTTGTCTGGTGTGATATTAAATTGACGTCGGTAGTCAACTGCCCGCTTGCCAGTCCATGAGTTAAACACAGCCCGAATAGCAATCTGCAATTGCTCCATCGGATCTTCTGGGAATGGCTTGCCAGTTTTCTGTCTTACCACCTCCAAAAACTGTTCCGTTACTCGGCTTAAATGTTGGGCGCTAAGGCCAACATCATGGGCAACCCCAGCACCAGCCTTGACGTTTTCTAGCACATTATCGAAAAACTTGCTATTTATACCCAGAGCCACTTGACCAAACAGTTGGATAAAGCGACGGTACGCGTCATACCCAAAACGCCTATTGCCTGTTTGTGCAATTAATCCATTTAACGTGTTATTATTCAAGCCTAGATTTAATATGGTGTCCATCATTCCAGGCATGGACATAGCCGCTCCAGAGCGGACCGAAACTAGCAGCGGGTTGTTTTCGTCACCAAAACGCCTGGAGGTTGCCTGCTCCATTTCCCTAAGGTGCAGTTGGACTTGGTCCATCACGCCGGCAGGTAATCCTTGCTGCGTATCTTCTAAATATTTTAAACACGCATCAGTAGTTATCACAAATCCTGGTGGAACATTGAGACCTATCCGCGTCATTTCACATAAATTTGCACCTTTTCCACCGAGTAACTTCTTGTTTTTTCCATCCCCATTTTTAAATGAGAATACCCACTTAATTGCTTGGGCATTAGTCTCTGTCATACTACCCGATCCTCAATCAATAAACACTAAATGACAACTACCCTGATAGTTCCCATACTCCAGCATAGCAACACAGCCAAACACTGACCGTTCCCATGCTCCGGCGTGGGAACGCTTCCGGGGACGCTCCTGCGTCCCCAGCAGAGCATATCAACATGTACCAAATGGTTTTACCAAGGTTGGACAGTTACAAACAATCAATACAATCAGAATACCATTGGCAACCCCAAACCAGTTCTTCAAGAATAGCAGTTTTACCAAAAGTAAGCTCTATAGTTATTATTCCTAATATTCAACCTACTGACCAAGTTGCCCATACTCGGCGGTAATAAATAACCAAGCACCAATAGGCGTATACTATTATCTTAATAACTACTTAAATTGTTGTAATCCAAAAAACTTACCTGTAAAAAACAACACCACCTCACACAAAAGACTACACACCCCAAGTCTCAGCTGCATTGAATATGATATTAACCTGCGATCGGCAACATGATACCAGTCAATTGGACAACACTACACCAATATCGTTCACATAGTAAAGTTTTCTCCTAAATAAACCTCCCTTACTCTAGTATTGGTCAATAACTCATTAGGGCTACCGTGGGCAATAACGTGGCCGGAGCTAATTATATATCCACGATCACAAATATCCAAAGTTTCTCTCACGTTATGGTCTGTAATTAATATCCCAATACCACGTTCTTTCAAATGTACAACAATACGTTTAATATCATTTACAGCGATGGGATCAACCCCAGCAAACGGCTCATCCAATAACATGTAACGCGGATTTACAGCTAAAGCACGCGCAATCTCCAAACGTCGTCTCTCGCCTCCAGACAAAGATAATGCCAAAGTTCGGTCAAGGTGTGATATACTGAGTTCCGACAGTAGTTCCTGGCAACGTCGCCGCATAGCCTTACGATTACTATGGCCCTGTACTTCTAACACGGCAATTATATTTTGCTCTACAGTAAGTTTACGGAAAATAGACGGTTCTTGGGGTAAATATCCTAAACCAAGGCGGGCCCGAGCATGCATTGGCATATCGGTAACATCCTTATCATCTAGGAATATTTCACCACCTCCGCAACTGATAAGGCCAACTATCATGTAAAAACTTGTAGTTTTTCCAGCTCCATTTGGACCTAATAAACCAACAACTTCACTAGGATTTAATTCCAGTGACACGTCTTCGACCACTTGACGCTTACGAAAGGTTTTGGATAAATGTCGTACAATGAGTTGGTTGCCCATCTAGCCTCTTTCCGTAAATTAGGATTAAAATACTACAATATAACACCATTTAGGTGCCACCGGCTCCCATTCCACCACTTGGCTGGCACATATCAGTTGAATAGTAGGTAGTTACGAATAATTAACGAACGTAATTGTGGCCCTTGCTTCACAACCTTCAACCATGCCGATTTGGGTCCTAATGTAAAGCAAGTAACCCAAAACAGATAACCACATTTTTTATCAGATAATTATGGCAACAGTAACAACCCCTTTATTAATACAGGTAAGAAGTGCTAGAATAGTGGCAATCTATATACCCCAACCGCGAGACTTCACTACCAATACCACTGATTTTAAACCATGAATATCGAGATTACCAAAGCGATCTAGGTTTGGCGACATGAGGTCAACAGCGATTTTTCACAAATCGTCCAACGATCTCAATAAGAGACCAACGGACTCAGATCAAGAAGAGTGATTGAGGATGAGACAGATTAACCACTTCAACTTTAAGTGATTAACGCCGGCAAGAATTGGAGGCTGGAGCAGAGCCTCTATACGGATAATTTAGATTCTAACTAAATCTGCCGGTTACAGAAATGCGGACAGTTGCCAAACAACGCTGCTAGCGTAAGCAAGGGTGTCAATTATTGAACTAATAAACTGAGAGAACACGCAACAAGCGTCCTAGCACCGCGACAACTAATGTCGTGCCAGAACGCCGTAACGGACTAACCGCTAAATTTCCGATATCCCCCGCAACCAAGGCTGCACCATTTCCTTAGTGCGCCCCAGATTGGCCGGGAGGATCAGCACCAGCCCTTAAGAGTGCGTAAAACTGGGCGTAAACAGCGTTCCATGCCTGGAGCTGCTGCGAGGCTTGGCAGTGCCTTGAGCAAACGCATCCTTCAGCAGGCTTAAACCTAAAGCGGCATAGCCAACCAGGGGTAGGATGAACATCGCTGCCCAAACAGCCGTCGCTACAACTAAGAGTAGAGTAAACATGATTGCATCTCCTAACTTAAAATTATGTCTTCCAAAAAATTCTAGCTCTACAAGCTATGAGTGCATTATAGATGGCTAATACATTCAAATTCCTGTCAAAACCAGTCAGATAACTAACAGCTTTCAACAAAATGCATAATGATTGATGTAAATCATGTTGCGACAAAACTGAGGCTTAGATCCTGAGTAAATTCTATGCAGCTTTAAATTTAACCTATTGTTTATAAAAAAATAATAAAAATTCTCGATAAAAATCTAGATACACTATAGGTGCATAATGCGTATTCTGCTTGTAGAAGATGACTTGAGTGTGGCGCAGGCAATAATAGAAGTATTACAGCGAGCGTCCTATTCCGTGGATCACTTGGTTGAGGCCGAACCCGCAGAGCGCCTGATTGGCATAACCCATTACGATCTTGCCATAGTTGATATTGGTTTGCCGGGTATGGATGGATATGAACTTATTAAACGGTGGCGTAAGCACGGCTCAACCACCCCTATTTTAATCTTAACCGCCCGCAATGGCCTGCACGACCGGGTGCAAGGCCTGGATTTAGGTGCAGACGATTACATGTTGAAACCGTTTCAGGTCCCAGAGCTACTAGCTAGGATGCGCGCCCTAATTCGGCGTTGCGGAACCGCTACCTCCTCAGAACTAGTTGCGGGGACAATAAGCATTGATCTATCGCAAAGAACTGCCATGATAAATGGGCAACCCATGGATTTAACTAGTCGGGAGTGGGAAATTCTACAGCAACTAGTTATTGCAAGTCCCAAACCTATTTCTAAGCAAAAAATGGTAGAAAGTTTAAGTCAATGGGACAACGAGCTTACAACCAATGCTGTAGAAATATATGTTTCTAGATTGCGCCAGAAATTACGTAACAGCGGCGTGGTCATTCATACTATTCGTGGTTTAGGCTATAGACTTAACGAAAGTAGCGTAAACTAAAGGCGTGAGTTTGTCCTAATTCTACTTTGCCAGATTAAAATATCACCTATTAATTAATTATATTCTATCCGCTTTCGAAGTTACGACCTGAAGCGCCTTTTAATTTAGTCGCTGTTCTTGAAGCATCTTCGCGTTTTTTATGACGTTTTTCTATCTGCAATATAACCTCATCAAGATCCAGATTGCGCCTAGGCAGCGTGGATACGAGAATTTGCCGAATGTCAAAGCAACTAAGCAAGGGTGTTTCAACTTCGTTGTAAATGCGCTCTTCAAGCATGCAAAGCATTGCCATTAGCACGAGAGCCATGTGATGATGCCAACCCTGCCATTTTCTTACCTGATACTCAGCCATGCCACATTCAGACTTAGCATGTTCAAAAGATCTCTCGATCCAGTAGCGTTGTGCCTGCATCTTGGCCAAATTCAGTAACAGAGTATTTTCCGGTGCGTTGCTCAAGGAATATTTGATTTCATCGTGATTTTTTACTTCACGACGAACAAGCAAATGCCAATAACGCGCACGTGACTCTGTTTTGTCCCATAACCAAACGCGACCGTGCAGTATTTCAACATCTATTTTTCCTTTACTACCATCCCCGATGCTCAGCCTTTGCCACGCCTCGTTTATCTGCTGAGTTGCCCAATTCTTCACCTCAATTGGTGTAGCATCGGTGACGTATCGGCTCGGTTTGCGTCCCCTACTGTCTTGTTTAGCTACTGGGATAAACGGATGCGGATCAATCAAAAATATGTGTTGATCGCTATGAACATCCACCATGAAAGTTTCTCCCATGTCGTCAAGACCACGCAGAAACTTAGGTTCTTTCCCATATCCACCATCAGCACCAACAAATGCGAAACTAACGCCAATCTTGCGCTAATGTGCAACTATCTCTAATGCTAGCTGACTTTTACTCTTAAATTTTCGGTTTTCTTCTGGAATTCCAGCCTTTTTGCAAAGTTTTAGATTGTCTGTCCATTTTTCCGGAAGATATAGTCTATAATCCACTAAAGTCGCTAATTTTCCACGCACTAAAGCTGCATAAACGCCTACTTGACAGTTATCAACTTTGCCAATTCGCCCTAGCCATTGCCGAGAAACACCAACAGATGCGTTTCCAGCTTTTTTGATGCCACTTTCATCAATCAACAACGCGCTTTCCGGTGTGCCGCCAAGCAATCGATTGGCGTCAAGTGCAACGTGATCGCGAACATCATCAGCAGACCATGTGGAATATGAAAGCATATAATTCAAAGCCTGATCGTTACTATCTGGTACTACTTCAGTAATGCGCTCGACATTACGCTTGCCGGGTTCCCCTTGCATTAGACCTTTGATATAGGTGGTTGCTGCTTGAAATACCTAGCAAGTTTTGCTTCGGAAGTGTTCTACATAACGTGTATGAAATTTGGCGAATCTAGTCGCTAGATCACGAAAATTAACACTATTTTTATGCACACTTAAAAAATTACCTTTTATCAGACATACAAATATTAATACTTCGCTACGCTAAGAAAAAGCATAGTATAATCAATATATATCTCTAAAGTCTAATCTGACAAAGTAGAATTAAATTATTCATCAGTGCATTTCGTTTAGCATGCAATTAATTTCTTTTACTCCGAGCTGCTGCGTAACACCAACTAGTTAAATTAATTGAGGTTTCTATAATGACCAAGGTTAGTAGAGTAATTTCTTCCTGTGCTCTCCTGTTTGTCCAACTATTGATCGTCTTAGCCCAGGCTACCCCAAGTGCTGAGCCGGATAATACCCAAGTCGGCCAATCCTGTTTAGTGGCTGGTTGCTTCTGGCAAGATGCAGAATATGGCACCAATAGCTCTAATTTCACTAAAATGAATAGCTACAATACAAAAGAACTTACGATCATTAACCAACGACTAACTGACTTTGATCAAACACACAGGGTATTGATTAAGCAAATGAGACTAGCAGGACCTCAATTCTTCAAATTCTATCCGATGGCAGGTATTTGGGAACGTGACCTAATTGTTGGTAATTGGGTAGATGTTGATTCGTCTAGCGATGTTCTTGACTGGCAATGCGGGAAGGCTAGCTACAATGGCCACGATGCACATGATGTGGGACTTGGCTACTTGTGGCCATGGGAAAGTATGGACATTGGATGGCCTATATTTGCTGCGCTTGACGGGGTTGTTGCTGATGCTCATGACGGCGAGGACGACAGGAATACTTCCTGTACAGGCCAATCGAATTACGTCATTTTGGAACACGGTAACCAGCATACATGGTACTTCCACTTGAAAAAGAGCAGCATAAGCGTCATCATTGGCCAGCATGTTAAAGCAGGCCAACAAATAGGTTTGGTTGGTAGCAGTGGATGCAGTAGCGGTCCGCATTTGCACTGGCGCACCGACAATGACGGCACACCGTATGAATCTTTCTCCGGTCCTTGCCGCTCTGGTGATAGCGGATGGAAACAGCAACCCAGTTACAATTCCAACACTTATATTTATCAACTTGTTCCAACGGTTAACGGCGTAAACTCTGGTACTGTGATCACAGGCAATCAGTTGGTAGGTATAAAGTATGCTATTGCTAACCTTCCAGCCAACAGTTTTTGGCACTTTCGCTATCGTCGCCCAGACGGTAGCGTTGCAGCGATCTATGGACCACAGAACATCAATAACGCATCTCCATACCGTAATAGCGTTTGGATGTATCATTGGTGGGTCAATTTTAACGTTACAGGTTCTTGGAATGTGGATTTATTGGTAAACAATGTCGTTGTTGGTACAGCACCCATACTTGTTGTTAGCAGTTCTGGAGAAATTGCCAATCGCCCACCTCCTGCCGTAACAATTAGTTTTGATTCTCCGGCTTTATTGCCTGAGAGTATTATCTTCTGCAAAGTCGATGAACCTTGGCTTATACGTGACCCAGACGGTGATTTTGTAAGCTATCGCTACCGTTGGACTGTGAATGGTGCTGTAATTCGCGATGTGATAAGCCCAGCTCTGGCAGATGCAATACCGCATCAATCTATTACTGATGGTGATGTTCTAGCTTGTGAGGTCACTCCAGATGATGGAAAAATTAGCGGACCTTTAACAAAGATCACCGCTTTCCCTCTGGCTGTCATAAAGACCGATGTTAGCAAAGGAACTATAATTAGTAGTCCATCAGGTATCGATTGTGGAACTGTGTGCGCTGCAAATTTTACCAGCAATAGCCCTGTCATATTGAATGCTACCCCAAATGCCGGTAGCAATTTTACCGGCTGGAGCGGTGCCTGCACTGGCGCTGCTACAAACTGCACGGTAATTATGGATGCAGCTAAAACAGTTACGGCAACTTTTAATAGCAACAACTACGCGGTCACCCCTAATATCGGTACTGGTGGCACAGTAACACCTAACACTACACAAATCGTGGCAGCTAATACTACCAAGAGCTTTACCGTAACCCCTAAACCCGGATATATTAACCAATCAGTGTTTGGTACCTGCCCGTTAGGTTTGTGGAACAGTAACATTTGGACTACGGGAAAAATTACCGCTAATTGCGCAGTTAAATTTAACTTTTTCTGCACAGCATGCATGCCCAGTGGCAACTGGAAAGCGATTTTAGCGAAGTAATAATACCAATTATTATGTGTCAGGTATAATATTGATTATAAACGACATTTTATTTTTTGGTGCATAAATATAAACACCATTATTATCCAGAAGTTATGAATTTTGGGGCAGAATAACGGATTGAATATTAGGAATTGACATGTTACTGGGTATACCTAAACGTTGCGCTAGCAACAAATCATATATATTATGCCACTCTCCTGCAATACGCACTGCAACTTTGGGATTAATGATATATTTGACCCGTGAAATACGTAAAAATAACTGACGATTATAAGGCCCATCTCGAAAAACTTCATTTTTAGACAGTATGCTAGAAATATAAGATCTTTTCTTACGTCTTTTCGGTACTGCCGACATTCCGCATGTCCTATCCAGTTCCGGCATATAATTCCTGATAGTGTTTCCCAAGAAGTTCTAATAGTGTCAGTTGAATATTGTTGAGATTTGAAATAATTTCTCTCTTTCTGCCAACCGATATTCCGCAGCTGCTATATAACTTGCTAATCATTAATGATATTTATTTTTGTTATAAAAATACAAATATAATTGTTATCAAATAGTTACAATTCCTGATGCGGAATATCGGTGTGTAAGAGAGTTAGGGCGACAAGAACCAACGCCGTCTTTACGGTATAGGGCAGAGTGGGTCTGCACCTATTTTTGAAGTTGGTCTGCTTGAATTTAGTCTTTAATTTCTTGTTAAGCATTAAAAACTGGATTATCGAGTAATATACATTCATCACCAAATGAGCAAATCAAATGCCCACGCTGTGAAAAAATGTACGATATCAACTCTGCCCAGATTGCGAATAGAGTTAGCAATAAAGAAGAGGAAGCAGCCAAAAAGGCGATTGAGAAATTTTTTGCCGATCTTAGCTTGTCTAAACGAGTGGTACATTTACGTTGCCCACATTGTGGTACTACATACGAAACCACCATCTAACACCTTGTAATTAAATTTTTAAAAAAGAGGCTATATGGCACAAGAGCATATCATATTTTTTGGTGTTAACTCGAAAAAAGAGGCTGATCACCTAAGAATGACCGCAAAGCTACAGGGGATAACTAACTTACCAGTGACTGCGGTTTATCGTGCTAGCGAAATTATATTGCCAAAAGGCACAGTTACCTGTCAGCTCGCATTCACGCATTACGTTCCAGGAAAAAGAGGACAAAGGAGTACTGGAGCAGAACTGCAAAGTTGGGGCGCAAGATTTACGAAACCTGTAAAAAATACTGTTTTAGCTCACCCTACACCCACAGTAGACTGGTTTACATCAATGGATGACAGTTCTGTAACACTTAATATTGCTTGGAAAGCAGTAGAAACAGATCATGTGATAGAGGTAGCCAAAAAACTTGAATCTGCTTATATTGACTTGGGTGGTAGCTCGTATCCCAGTAGTGGCTTAAACCAAGCAAAAACCACAAATGCAAAAGATGGTTGTTTTATCGCCACCGCAGCTATGGGAGACTATGAACATCCTAATGTTATTGAACTGCGACGCTTTAGAGATGACTATCTCAATAAACACTGGTACGGGCAACAATTTATCGCTACCTACTATCGATTATCTCCACCTTTGGCACGTATTATTGCCCGATATGCAATTCTGCGTAAGATCAGCCGTTGGATGATTGTGCAACCGGCGGTGTTGTTGGCAAAACGCTTGCGTAAAGACATCCGGTGAAATAACAATGGCTCAAATACATGATGCTGTGGATCGTGGTGATGTAGCAACAATAAAAAGGCTTATTGCTTCTGGTGTAGGCATAGATACACCCGCTGAAGATGGCTGGTCACCGCTTAACATCGCTGCTTTAGGTGGCCAAACTGCCGTGGCAGAGTACCTCATTAATGCTGGGGCAAATGTTAATGCAACAGTCCCAAATGGAGGCGGTAGACCATTGTTTATAGCCGCACAAGGTGGGTACCTAGCGATAGTAAAATTATTGGTTGCAAGTGGTGCTCAGATCGATGCCCAATCGAATGACGGTGGTAGAGCACTTACTAATGCAGTACAAAACGGCCATAAAGATGTTGTAGCTTTTCTTATCCATGCAGGCGCTAAACTGGATGCATTGCCTTTAGCGATTGCAGCAGAAGCCGGGCATCTGGATATTGTGCAACTGCTTATAGACAAAAAAGCGGATATCAATGCTACTGATAGAGTCGGATTTACCCCACTGCACATGGCAGCACAAAAAGGCCATAGGGACGTTGCTCAATTTCTACTCGAACATGGAGCAAATGTAGATATTCGTAACCATGCAGGCTCAACACCAGATGACATTGCCCATCTTCACGGACATCCTGACCTCGTTAAACTAATCGCGGGGTACCGGGTACAAAAACCTGGTGCTGGTACCTACTGTAGCATGTGTGGTAGGGGTGTTATCATGAGTTGGACCTGCCCCAAGTGTGACAAACTCCTTTGCGACACTTGTAGTGGCCTAACCACAACCAAACCAGAAGTTCATCAAGAATTTACGGTACTGCAACTTGGTGGCGGTGAAGCTAAATGTCCGTACTGCGATGCCGGAATATCACTAGAACAATCAGAGATCGAGATAGTTCAAGTGTCAACAAGTCCTAAACAGCCTCCGGTTGTCGAGGCCGCATCAGTTGTTGAAGTAGCACCGCCCCCACCTCTGCCTAAAGTGGCCACCTTGACTCTGGATACGCGGCCCAAGGGGGCACAGATTAAGTTATTAAATCAGCCCTGGCCTTATAAGCCTGGTATGTCTTTACCGCTCGGCAGCTATCCCATTGAGGTAAGTGCGCCCGGTTATCATAATCTAACACAAACTATCGAACTGCATCAGGATGTAACCCTACCTTTAGCCTTGCAACCGCAGGCTATTCCAGCGGTAGTGCAGCGGGGCCATACAAATTATGTAAACTCTGTAGCATTCAGCCCGGATGGCATCATCCTAGCCTCTGGTAGTTGGGATAACAGCATCAAACTGTGGCGGGTGGCAGATGGGGCGTTGCTGCTGACCTTCACTGGCCATACAAGTTCGGTAAAATCTGTAGCCTTCAGCCCCGATGGCTCGAGTTTAGCCTCTGGTAGTTGGGATAAGACCATCAAATTATGGCGGGTGGCGGATGGGGTGCTACTGCGGACCTTAACTGGCCATGCCAATTTAGTATACTCTGTAGCCTTCAGCCCCGATGGCTTGAGTTTAGCCTCTGGTA
>JXSN01000247.1 GCA_001276605.1 Achromatium sp. WMS2 | reverse complement strand
TAGCATTGAAAAAATAAATAGAGAGCGATCACAAGGGTTATATCCGGATTTATTTGATTTTCCTTTGGGTTTACAACTTGAATTAACTTCTAAATGCGGATTGCATTGCAAACACTGCTACAATGCATCAGGGAAAGATCATGGTAAGGATGAAATGACTGTTGCTGATTGGAAACACTTAGTTAGCAGAGTTATAGATGCAGGAGGAATTTTTCAGTGCGTTATTTCAGGTGGTGAACCATTGCTGCTTGGTAATTCTCTTTTCGAGGTAATGGACCCACTGCATGAAAATGGCACTGGATTTGTGCTTATAACGAATGGTTTGCTTGTTGTTAAAGAAATAGTGAGGAAACTGAAAAACTATAATTTCTATTGGATTCAGGTTTCCATTGACGATGTATTAAGCACTGCACATGATGACTTTAGAGAAAAAACAGGTAGTTGGGATAAAGCAACTAATGCTGCTTACTTAATTTCTGGTGCTGGATTGCCCTTGCGTATTGCGCATTCTGTTACCCCCAATAATCTAAACAGACTAACAGATATGATTGATTTAGCTTATAAATTAGGAGCTTCTTCAATAATATGTGGTAGTGTCATGCTTAGCGGTAGAGCAGTAGCAAATAAGGATTTGTTTTCTTACGAAGAGGGGTTTTTATACGATTTTTACTCCATTATTGAAGATGCTCAGTGTCAGTATAGTGGTAAAATGCAAATATTAACCAGCAGCGACTTGCTTGTGGATATTGACAGAAATAAATCATTGCCAAATTCTGTGGTGGTAATCAGACCAAATGGAGACGTGAGGGTAGATTGCAGCATGCCTTTCGTTGTGGGAAATGTTTTGAAAAATGATATTGTAGATATTTGGCGTAATTTAGGCGCCACTTGTTGGCAGCATCCTCTGATTAAGGAATATATTTCTCAATTGGACGAATTCGGGGTTCATCCTACACACAAGAGTCATTATGACTCAGATATAAGGCTAGAAGTTTTATGAAGAAAAAACAATATAATAAACCAGTTGCATTAAGTACCAACATAAATGAGGGTGTGCCTACCATGCTGGCCATTGGTGCTGTCAGCGCAGCAATTGCGGCAGCATCAATTGCCGTAGGAAAAATGGTAGGAAGGGATATCATTTTAGAAAGAAAATCTGTTCCGATTCGACAGATTATTGGTGAGATCAATGCGTAAAAAGTATACTTGTCCAAAAGTTATTGAAGACACGTTTCCAAGTGAGGCTGTGCCTTTGGCATTCTTTTCAGCTGCTACGGCGGCTGCAGCTGCTGTCGGGGCGGTTGTGGGCGCGGTCGCAACAGGTAGAGCTATTGGTAACAGAATCGACAATCAAGGTAAAAATATCTCTAACCGTGAGATTTTAGATCTGTGTTAATATCTCTCTGACTTATGCTTTTCTACCCTTTTGGTGATTTTCACAATTATTACCAATTGGGGTGTCGTGCGCCAAAACATCAAGGACTAAAAACACCTCAAAGCATTGAGGTTTGCTATTGCGGAGCGGCAAGCCTCGATTTAAATCAAATCAGTTTATTATGTGATTGTAGAAAAATATAGTACATTAGCTATATGCTAGCATGGGTTATAGTTTTTTAGTACATTTATTACCCTTGAAATTATTTATGAGCGCTTCCAAGTGATTAATTGAGAAAACAGGCTAATACCACAGGTTGATACATATGAACTATATAGATTCTGTTTATGAAAAATATAGCGATTTAACGGCGTTGCCGTGTTACAGAAAAGCCAGAAAAGATGGAAATTTTTTGATTGTGATGAACGATAGCCTGGAAATTTTTTATCTAACTGGTGTTGCTAAAGACATAGTTGAATTTATTGCATCTGGTTTGAAAGTCGGTAACTTGTATAAGAAGCTTCAAGAAGAATATGAGGTAGATCCTACGACTCTCAAAAGTGATCTTTTATCTTTTATTAAGGAAATGCAATGGAAGAGCATTTTATCTTTAAAAGTTTGATTTACTAAATGTTATCCTTTGTAAATTCCTAACCAATAGCAATTTTAGCTCGGTAGTGCGGGAGAAACGCATTGAACCTTGCCTTATGAAATATCTTTAATAATCAAATAAATGGCTGAATTTATTATCACTCTCCCGCCCTACAGAGTTCATTATATACAACTGGTTCAGCCGTACTGCGATGCTACAATCAATAATAGCTTTGCTGGCATTTTGCAGGTTATATTTCATCATTGCAATATTATATATTACTTAATTTTAAAATCGAGTATTAAGTTGTGTGTGTGTTTTTATTTGCATTTCGCGAATATTATAAAATTAACCGGTAAGTTAGGGTAATTTGATCGCCGACATTCCGCATGTCCTATACAGTTCCGGCATATAATTCCTAATAGTACTTCCCAAGAAGTTCTAATAGTGTCAGTTGAATCTTGTTAAGATTTGAAACAATTTCTCTCTTTCTGCCAACTATAATTATATGAATTCCAGCAAAAATTGGAATACCCACCTTGTTGTTGGCTTGGAGGTAGATTTACCTTTTTACCGATATTCCGCAGCTGCTATATAACTTGCTAATTATTAATGATATTTATTTTTGTTGCAAAAATGCAAATATAATTGTTATCAAATGGTTATAATTCCTGATGCGGAATATCGGTCAAAAGGCCAGGTGATTACTAATTGGCTACCAAATTAAAACGGAACAGCTATATGCCGAAACTGGATAGGACAT
>JXSN01000246.1 GCA_001276605.1 Achromatium sp. WMS2 | reverse complement strand
CCTGACTACGCGCTGGAATCATAGCCCCCGCCTCCTGTACTACCAACCGTAACTCTTCCTTGTTCAAGGCTGTATTACCACTATTTTCAACTGGTATCCCAATAACCCGTAGCTATACTTACGATATTAACTCTAATATTTGCTGAGGTGGTCCCTAAAACCTTAGGGGCGTTGCGAGCAGAACAGTTGGCGTGCGCGGCTGCGTATGTATATCAGCCGTTGCTAATCCTCCTGTATCCTTTAGTTTTGTTAATAAATGTTATATCTAATGCTGTGCTACGGGTTATTGGGATACCAGTTGAAAATAGTGGTAATACAGCCTTGAACAAGGAAGAGTTACGGTTGGTAGTACAGGAGGCGGGGGCTATGATTCCAGCGCGTAGTCAGGATATGCTGCTGGGGGTATTGGATTTAGATAAAACTGTGGTTGAGGATATAATGGTGCCAAGGAATGAGGTATATGGCATCAATTTACAGGATTCTCTAGAGGATATTAGGGAAGCAATGCGTTCAGCACCATATTCAACTTTACCATTATACGATGGCGGAATTGATAGTATCATAGGTATGTTGCATGTTCGAGATGCGATGCATATGCTATTTGATGGTTCGTTATCCAAGGATAAGTTGCTAGCCATTAGCAAGGCTCCGTATTTCATTCCAGAAGGAACGGCTTTGTATCGGCAACTGCACAATTTTCAGCACACTAAAAATAGGTGTGGCTTGATCGTGGACGAATACGGTGATTTGTTAGGCTTAGTAACCTTAAGTGATTTACTAGAAGAGGTAGTGGGAGAATTTACCACTGATCCAGCTGATGCTGAGGCTTTGGTGCATCCGCAAATAGGTGGCGACATTCTGATTGACTGTAGTATTAGCGTGCGTGACTTGAATAGGCACCTAAAATGGAATTTGCCAACTCAAGGGCCGAAAACTTTAAATGGATTGATTCTGGAATATATGGAAATGATTCCTGATCCTGGTACTTCGTTGTTGTTGCATGGTTATCCATTGGAAGTAATGCACACGGCGGATAATGCGGTAAAAACAGTTAAATATATATCCAGATAGTATATTTGTCGAATTACAGTTTTAAATGTTATGTTCATAGTTTATTGCAATTGGAGTTTTATGCAAGCATAGTGTTATGATTGCTGCGTGATGTTTGGGTTAATTGTAGTTAAAAATGTCTAAATTTAATATCTTTCAGTATACTAGTGGGTATATTCTGGGTTATATGCCATTAAGTATCGGCTTTGGTATATTTAGGCTGATATGTTATTTGCCGTGGACGTGGTTGATGGCAATGGGGCGTGCTTTGGGACGCTTAAGCATGCTGGTTACCCCCGAAAGGGTACGGGTTACAGATATTAACCTACGCTTATGCTTTCCCGAGATGGGTGCGATATCAAGGGAGCGTTTGGTACGCCAGCATTTTGAAGCCATGGGTATGGGGTTAATGGATGTAGGATTAGCCTGGTGGGCATCGGATGCCAAGCTAAAACCATTATTAACAGTACATGGTATTGAACATGCGCAGCAGGCATTGCAGCAAGGACGTGGGGTCTTATTTTTAACTGCCCATTTTACCTCCATAGAGATGAGTGGTAGAGTTTTATGTGATTTATGCCCATTGCATCCAGTTTATCGCCCATTTCAAAATCCACATATGGAAGATTTGGTCATAAGACAGAGGATGCTGCATACTGCAGGGGTTCCAATTCCGAACCATAACATGTTCCAAATATTGCGAGTATTGCGCAAAGGGGAGGGGATTTGGTTTGCACCAGATCAAAATTTTGCCCATAACGGCGGGGTATTTTCTCCTTTTTTCGGTATTGCTGCGTCAACTAATACTGCTACTGCACGCTTTGTGCGAATTACCAATGCAGCGGTGGTGCCATTCGTAATGGTTCGACGTACTGATGCGGAAGGTTATGATATGCTGATAGAACCGGCTTTGGAGAATTTTCCCGGAAATAGTGTACAGGAAGATACTGATCGTATTAATACAGTTATAGAACAATTAGTAAAAAAATACCCCCTCCAATATCTATGGTCGCACCGCCGTTTTAAAAACCGCCCGCCTGGTGAAGCTGATTTATATCAATGATCACTGTTATTGGTAGTCTCAAAGGTGGTTCTGGAAAAAGCACCTTAACTTTCAATTTGGCAATTTGGTTATTAGCAGCTGAGGTTAATATTTGTGTAATTGATGCTGACCCCCAAGCAACTTTGACCGATGTTGCCGATGTCCGATCTGAGGATGGTCACAACCCGAAATTGACGGTGCTTGGTGGGGCCGCTTTACAACAAAAGATCAGCAAAAAATTCGAGGAAACGTTGATCGATATTGGTACCTCTAATATGGATCATGTGGATTTAGCTCTTAATCTAGCAGATCGTGTGATAGTCCCTGTTCCGCCTTCGCAGGCTGATATTTGGTCAATTCAACGCTTTGTCAATTACGTAAAATCCGTGGTAAGAAATCGCAAACTGGATATATTATGTTTTATCAATCGTGGTGATACTAATTCTTCGGTTAGAGAAACAGAGGATGCGGAAGCGGCGCTGTTGGCCCTGCCCGGCGTGAAATTTATTAAAACTAGTATTGGTCAACGCATAGTTTTTAGACGTTCCTTTAGCGAGGGGTTGGCTGTATTTGAACTGGATCCCAACGGCAAAGGAACCATGGAATTAAATGCTCTAGCGGCCATTTTATATCCTAAGATTGTAATTAAATTAATCAACAAAAAT
>JXSN01000245.1 GCA_001276605.1 Achromatium sp. WMS2 | reverse complement strand
GGCCAGTAATTAATGTCAATTGGGATGATGCCCAAGCTTATTGTCAATGGTTAACCCAGCAGACCGGGCAAAAATATCGGTTGCCAACGGAGGCGGAATGGGAGTATGCTTGCCGAGCGGGGGGCAAGGGGGAATACTGCTTTGGTGATAACGTTGCTATGCTAAAGGATTATGCCTGGTATTCTGCAAATTCTGGTAGTCAGACTCATCCGGTAGGGGAAAAACTGCCTAATGCCTGGGGATTATACGATGTACATGGGAATGTGTGGGAATGGTGTCAGGATCGTTGGCATGCTAACTATAATGGTGCTCCTAGCGATGGTTCTGCTTGGGAAAGTGGGGATTCGTCACTTAGATTATTGCGGGGCGGCTCTTGGTACGACTACGGCAACTACTGTCGCGCTGCGTTTCGCTACTACGGCGAGCGTAACCTCTCCTCCGTTGGGGTTTCCGCGTTGGTTGCTTTTTGGGCTAGAACTGTGTATTCCTTTGTGCTTTTAATCTTTTACCCTTGCCGTTGACTTTGCCGTTGCCGTTTTAACTTGTTTTCGGGCCATTTAGGCCCGAAAACCGAATTTTTTGAAAATATATGCCTGATACTAGTGAATTATCCATTATCCAACATACCTACGACCTAATTCGTTGGTATATACCAATACTAAATCGTATGCCATTAGACTACAAACTAACATTAGGGCGAAGAATTATGGATGGATTGTATAATTTGCTAGAAAACCTTATTCGCAACAAATACCAGAGTAACCGTCCAATCAAATTGTCTAGTTTGGAACAACTCAACTCAGATCTTGAGATCATCCGCCACCAAACCCGCCTGGCCCACCAATTTGAGCTGCTGAGCACCAAACGCTATGAATACGTAATTTTAGCTCTTAATGAAATCGGCAAAGAGCTCGGCGGCTGGATAAAAAGCCTAGAAAGGGGATAACCATTAAACGTCACAACCATTTATGGCCAAAGATTACAGAGTTTTCCAATTTGCTGACCGCTGCTACCAAAGCTCGCAAAGGTAAACGCTACCAACCTAACGTACTGCTCTTTGATACTAGTTTAGAACAAAACTTACTACAATTGCAAGTGGAATTATTAATAAAAACTTACCAACCGGGGCCCTACACCACGTTTACCATAGTCCAGCCCAAAAAGCGGATGATCTCTGCTGCGCCGTATCGAGATCGCGTGGTGCATCACAGTTTATGTAATATTATACAACCACTATTTGAAGCTAGCTTCATTACTGATTCATACGCCAATCGAGTAGATTATGGCACCCATCGTGCTTTACGACGTTTTACTAAATTTGCCAGACATTACCAGTATATATTGCAAGGAGATATCCAAAAATACTTTCCCAATATAGACCATCAGATACTTAAAATTAAGCTTAGACGAAAACTAAAATGTCCAGATACCTTATGGCTATGCGATCTAATCATCGATAATAGCAACCCGCAAGATGCGCCGCCGCTATATTTTCCGCAAGATAACATTTTAACACCAATCATACGCCGTAAAGGCCTACCAATAGGCAATCTTACCAGCCAATTCTTTGCCAACATCTATCTTGATAGCTTGGATCATTTTATCAAAGACAGATTGCAAATACCAGGTTATGTACGCTATGTGGACGATTTTGCTTTGTTTAGCAACGACCGCAAACAGCTGCAAACCACAAGAACCTTAATAGAAGAACATTTGGAAGCCCTAAGATTGCGCTTACATCCAATAAAAACCCAAATCTCTGCTACCAAACATGGAGCTAATTTTGTAGGATTCCGAGTTTTACCGCATCAAATACGTATCCGGAACGCCAGTTTGCGCCGTGCCCGCCAGCGCATGTACGACTTGCAACAACAACTTGCAAATAATGAAATAACACCAGCAAAAATTGCCCAATCCGTTTGCAGTTGGTTTGCTCATCTTAGGCATGGTGATACCTGGCACCTACGCAAAAAAATATTGCAACAATTTGCCCTCATGTTATAATGACTTCGGGATTGGCGTTTCCAAATATTGCGGGGCGGCTCTTGGAACAACAACGACAACAACTGTCGCACAGCGTATCGCAACAACAACGAGCATAACAACTCCAACAACAATTGGGGTTTCCGCGTTGCTTGCTTTTTGGGCTAGCACTTTCACAGCCAGCGCTAGAAGGTGGGAATCTTTTAGGAGTGCGTAGAAAGTTCAGACCTATTCCAGTGATGGTGATAAACTATCCGAATATCAAACGACCCTAATGGCCTAGTAGCAACAGCGAATGTCCATTGGGGTTGCTTCGTTACAATTTTGGGTAGCCCGGTAGCCCGGTAGGGTACACATCGCGTACCTTTTTAAGCTACGCGTTGCCTTCGACAGGCTCAGGCAACGCCCGCCGGTCCCTGAGCTTGTCGAAGGGCCGAAGTAAGCAGGCGAGACGCCCGCGCTCCCAAAGCCGGCGAGACGCCCGCGCTCCCAGACGCCCTTCCAATCCCCTCGCCATCAATGGAGAGGGGTAGGGGTGAGGTCCTCCCCCGTCCATGGCTTCTGGATTCCGGCAATCCATGCCGGAATGACGAATAGCCCGGTAGGGTACGCATCGCGTACCTCTTCAAGCTACGCGTTGCCTTCGACAGGCTCAGGCAACGCCCGCCGGTCCCTGAGCTTGTCGAAGGGCCGAAGGGCCATAGCCAGGTAGCCAGGGATGGTGACACATCCATTGATGGTAGGACCTCACCCCCGGCCCTTCTCCATTGATGGAGA
>JXSN01000244.1 GCA_001276605.1 Achromatium sp. WMS2 | reverse complement strand
TTTTACGCTAGTGTGCGGCAGCGGGCGGAGGGTATCGATTCGGCTTTGGGGCGGCAAAAGATTATTTTGGAGCTGTATGATAAGTTTTTTCGCTCGGCTTTTCCAAGATTGACGGAAAAGTTGGGGATTGTGTATACGCCGGTGGAGGTGGTGGATTTTATCTTGCGGGCTGTGGATCAGGTATTGCAGCAGGAGTTTGGGTATGGCTTGGGGGCGGAGCATGTGCATATTTTGGATCCGTTTACCGGCACTGGTACTTTTATGACGCGGTTGTTGCAAAGTGGCTTGATTCCAGCGGAGCGCTTAAAGGCCAAGTATCAGTATGAATTGCATGCTAATGAGATTGTGTTGTTGGCGTATTATATTGCGGCCATTAATATTGAGTCGGTGGTGCATGATCTGTTGCATACCGATTATACGGCGTTTCCTGGGATTTGTTTGACAGATACCTTTATGTTGCCAACGGATAAGGAGCAACGGAATTTGTATTCTAGTGTGTTGGCGGTGAATAGTGGCCGCATTGCGGAGCAAAGTAAGCAGCAGCTGCGAGTAATTATTGGCAATCCGCCGTATTCTGCGGGCCAAAGAAGCGCTAATGATAATAATGCTAATGTCGAATATCCGCATCTGGATGCGCGGATTACTGAGACCTATGCCGACCAGTCTACGGCTACCAATAAGAACTCTTTGTATGATAGCTATATTCGGGCTATCCGCTGGGCCTCGGATCGGATTGGTACCAGTGGAGTGATTGGGTTTATCACCAATGCGGGGTTTGTGGATTCTAACAGTGCGCAGGGGTTACGCAAATGTTTGGTAGCAGAATTTAGTAAGATTTACATTTTACACCTGCGGGGTAATGGTAGAACTTCCGGGGAAATATGTAGAAAGGAGGGCCATCCATTATTTGCTGCGCATGGCGGAAAAGGTGGAAGTTTAGCCCCGATTGCCATTAGTATTTTGGTGAAAAATTCCCAAGATCCGCACTGCGGACAAATTTATTTGCATGACATCGGCGACTATTTAACCCGGGCTGAAAAATTAGCGCGCCTGGTGGGATTTACTAGCTTCGCTAGCATTAATTGGCAAACCATTCAGCCCGATACTCATGGCGATTGGTTAGCACAACGTGCCCCGGATTTTGCCCAGCATATAGCGCTGGGTACTAAGAAAACTTCCGAACCCCAGGTAATTTTTGCCAATTATTCTAATGGGATAAAAACCAATCGCGATGCCTGGTGTTATAATTTTTCCAGGCAAGCGGTCGCAGCCAACATGCAGCGTATGATTGGATTTTATAACAGTGAAGTTAATCGCTGCACCGCCGCGCTGGCTGGAGTCCCCAAGGACCAACGCGCCGCTAAAGTTGAAGAATTCATCGATACTGATGCAACTAAGATTAGTTGGGGTACCAACCTTATACAAGACCTGACTCGAGGCAATAACTTCACTTTTAAAACTTTGAACATAGTTACAAGTCTGTACAGGCCTTTTACCAGACAATATCTGTATTTTGATCGTAATTTTAACGAAAGGGTTTACCAAATCCCCCAAATCTTCCCCACAGCTACTAGTAACAACCGGGTAATTTGTGTGACTGGGATTGGAGCTAAAACTTTTTCCTGCTTGATTTCCGATGTCATACCTGATTTGAATATGCTGGAAGCAGGTGCTCAATGCTTCCCACTATATTTATACGACACCAAAGGTCCAGCGCCAACCAGCA
Source organism: Achromatium sp. WMS2 (assembly GCA_001276605.1). GTDB lineage: Bacteria > Pseudomonadota > Gammaproteobacteria > Chromatiales > Chromatiaceae > WMS2. The sequence goes on along the minus strand of JXSN01000244.1, from coordinate 1,052 downwards.
CTGAGGATTTATTCAGCGCACCGCACCCCACAACCAGCAATCGCAGCTACGCCATCACCACCGCCGGGTTAAACCACTTTATTCATCATTATCAAGACTCTAGCATTAGCCACGAGGAGGTATTCTATTACATCTATGGCATCCTCCACAGCCCGGAATACCGCAGCCGTTATGGGGATAACCTCAGCAAGGAGCTGCCACGCATACCCCGAGTAGAGACTGTGGAGCAATTCCGACACTTTAGCCACGCCGGGCGCAAGCTGGCAGAATTGCATATTAACTACGAAACCCAGCCGCTGCATTCAGTAACGATCACTACCCAGCCCAGTGCTCCGAGCGATCCTAAGAAGCTGTATTACGTTACTAAGATGAAGTACGCCAAAACTGGGAAAACCAAGGATCTCACAACCATAATCTATAATAAATACATCACGCTCAGTAACATCCCGGAGCAGGCCTATGACTATGTAGTCAACGGGCGCCCCGCTATCGACTGGGTAGTCGAGCGGCAGAGGGTGCAGACGGATAAAGCAAGTGGGATTGTTAATGATGCTAATTTGTGGGCTACGGAGACAATGAGCAATCCTAAATACCCATTGGAACTGTTATTGCGAGTGATTACGGTGAGTTTGAGGACGTTGGAGATTGTTAGGGGATTGCCGGGGTTGTAGGGGACTCTCCGGACCTCACCCCCTGCCCCCCCTCTCCATTGATGGAGAGGGGGTGAAAAAGAAGGGCACTTGGAGTGTGGGCGTCCCGCCCGCAAAATTGGGAGTGTAAGCAGGCGAGCCCGGTAGGGTGCAATAACCAACGGGCATTGCACCATTTGGGATTTACTCATCCCTAGCTTCTGGATTCCGGCAATCCATACCGGAATGACGTAGGTAAAAATATGGCTAAGCGCAAATTAATTAGTTTTGATTGGGCCCTCAAGCGGTTATTACGCGATAAAGCAAATTTTGAAGTATTAGAAGGCTTTTTAAGCGAATTACTGTGCGATTCTATAACTATTCTTGAAGTATTAGAAAGTGAAAGCAATCAAGAACATATCA
>JXSN01000243.1 GCA_001276605.1 Achromatium sp. WMS2 | reverse complement strand
TCATGTTGAGCAGGCCGATATGCAGTTCGCGGATATCCTGGTGGCTCGCGCGATCGCAGGAGAGGACCTCGTGGCCCTCTTCCTCGAGGCGTCTGAATGTCGGCAGGTTGGTATGGGCGACGAGCGGCATCAGGCTTCTCCTCTGGCGATGGCGTCCGTGACCAGCTCGAGCAGATCCTGCTCGTTCTTCAGCTGCATCACCTCGGCGCTGCTGATGCTGTAGCCGTACTTCCCGGCGATGGCCTCGTAACGGGGGATGCGGTCGCGGAAGAGCCGCGGGAAGACCCAGCGCGTGAAATTGTCGGGGTCGATACAGGCGACATAGTCATTGCCGAACTCTGCACGGTAGTCGTCGAGTGCCTTTTGCAGGAAGTCCGGGCGGTAGTAGAGCGGCTTGGGGTCGCTCTTCGCGCGCTCGATGAGACGCTCCTCGTCCTCTTTCGTGGCGCGGATGTAGAGGACCAGCGTCTGCTCTGCGAGCGTCTCCATGACCTGCGGTTCGTCGAGTTCGCAAAGGCTGCCGCCGGCATCGTTGATGAAATGGCTGTAGCCGTAGATCTCTCTGGCCTTGTCGATGAAGTTGGAAACATCGAGCATCGCCCGCACCTCGGCATCATGGTGCAGTTGCTGCCTGCGCTGGAATTCGCCGAGACCGATGCCCCCGCGATTCGGGTTGCCGACCTTGCCGAGGAACGAGGAGAGCGGGTGCAGGTTGTGAAAGCTGATGTTGTTGCTGATGAAGATGGAGTCGCTGCGCAGCAGGTCTCGCAGGAACGGCACCTGCATCATCTGCAGCTTGATGTTGTCGCGAATCGCCTCGTCGAGGTAGTGGCTGCCGATCCGGTAGTCGCCGGAATAGTGATACCATTTGCTGCGCGGCAGCAGGGACGAGAGTCGTGTCTTGCCGACGCCGGACATCCCGAGGAGGGTAATCCGTTTTGTCTCCCAGGCACGAAAGGCCTGCGGGGTCATGCGCACGTTCAGTCTCCGCGATAACAGAATAATCCGGCCATTCTATCTGTTAAGCGGGCCGGGCGGGAACCGCCAATCACGAGTGGATAACCGATGACAAGAAGGCTGCCCTGGCTGTTGCTGTCTCTTCTCCTGCTCTTCCTGTCGTGGCGCTGGTATACGGGCACGCTCGCCGTTGCGCCCCGGGAGCTCGACAACGGCGCCAGCTGGACGCCTTCTGCGTGCTGGTTCGAGGTGCCGGCCGGCACGCGTGTCGAGTGCGGCCGGGTGATAACGCGCGAGAGCGCAGACGGCGGGCGTCACAGCCTGCCGGTCGTGATCGTCAGGGATTCCTGGCTGCGCAATGATCCCTCGCCCGTTGTCTTCATCCAGGGAGGCCCGGGCGGTGCCTCGGGGCTGGATCCGCTGACCATCTCATGGTGGTTTGCGGATATCGGGGCCTGGGACCTCGGACGTGATTTCGTGGTCTACGACCAGCGCGGCAGCGGCCTTGCAAACCCCTCGCTGCGCTGTCCCGAAGTGCTGTCCGGAATGCGGCGTGACCTGCAGCTGCCACTGGATCTGCACGAGGAGAACGAGCGCTACAACGGTTACCTGCGCGCCTGTCGTGACCGTCTGTTGCATGAGGGAAGACGCCTCGATGACTACAGCACGGCACTCAACAGTGACGACCTGGCCGATCTGATCACTCTCTTGGAGCCGGGCCCCTGGACGCTCTTCGGCGCCTCCTACGGCACCCGGATCGCGCTCGAGACAGAGCGCCGTTACCCGCAGCTCGTGCGCGATCTCGTGCTGGACTCTGTCTACCCGCATGACAAGGACGGCTTCCTGAGCTGGCCGATGGTGCTCGGGCGGGCAATTGATCGCGTGCTCGAGAGCAAGGGGCGCCCGGACCTCAATCCCCGGCTGGCGGCCCTGATGGAACAGTTCAGCGAGGAGCCCCTGGCGCTGGAAACCGTCCATGACCTCAGCGGTGAAGCGATCGACCCTGTTCTGACGGGAAGCCGGCTCTACATGATGCTCTTTGCTGCCACCTACAGCAGCGACATGGCCGGCAGCAGCGGGCCGTTCATCGAGGAACTCGCCGCGGGCGACTCCGGCAGCGCGATGCTTGCCGGGCTGGTCTCCTTCGCGATCGAACTCGAGCTGGACGCGACGTTCAGCGAGCCGGTCTTCCAGTCGATCTCGTGCCGGGAGGACCGCATACAGGAGACGCAGGCCTACAGGACGGAGGCGGAGCGCTATGCGGGCGACAATGCGATCCTGCGCGATATGCTGATCCGTCACACGCCGGCAGAGATCTGCGGTTTCTGGAAGTCGGGCAAGGTCGCTGCCGGTTTCAGCGAGGCCGTTGTGACGCAAAAGCCTGTGCTGCTGCTTGCCGGTGAACTCGATGCCGTCACGCCTGTCGAATGGGCGCGGGAAATGCACGGTTACCTGCCTGCAAGCAGGTTGCTGATCGTCCCGGGCGGAGGCCATGGTGTGAGCGTGACAGATGCCTGCACCATGATCATCGCGCGCAGGTTTCTCGAGGAACCGGATGCGGCGCTGCCGCTGCATTGCACGGGCGATGGCTAGTCTTTCGCCTTGATTTGCTTCTGCCTTGCCCCGATATCACCCGCAGACGCTGCGGACAGTCCTTGCAAGTCTGCTATAGTCTGCCCCGAACCAGATGAAAATACAGAGATATTCCTGAATGCACTCCCTTCTCGATCTCAATGGCTGGCAGCTTCTGCTGGTCACGCTTGGACTGACGCATATCACGATCGCGGCGGTCACGATCTTTCTTCACCGTCCCCAGGGCGCAAT
>JXSN01000242.1 GCA_001276605.1 Achromatium sp. WMS2 | reverse complement strand
ATGTAACGTACAATGAGCACCTAGAATATCTGTATGTTAAGCGTGGTAGCCTTGGCTGTGGTTTAGGAAAATATTATTATCTAAAACTATTGGTTATGTTGCTACTAACATTCAGTTATGTTTTTTTACCCGTATGCTGTAGGAACTTGGATGTTATTTAAATCCTATCTGGTTTGTTTGTTGGTATTATTCTTAACCTTTGTGCATATGGATGTGGCATTGGCTGTGCAGCCGGTAGCTGATGCGAATGTGGATACACAAAGTGCGGCGTTCGAGGCTTTTTATGGGGATGAATTTACGCGGATTCCACGTGCTTTAAAACCAGATTATAGTTGTTTAACTTTAGGCGAGATGATTGCTATGATAGCTGGAGCGGTAATAGGGGGCGCCACAGCAGATTTTATTGTTAACAGTGCTCCTTTTGCCGTTGTTGGTATCGCCGCGGGGGCGGCTATTGGTAGTATTTTGTATCAGCATGATTTTTGAATGCGTGCCCAACTAGGGGCTGTTGCCAAGGCATCGAACTTGGAGTTGACTGTGATGATTTGCATATGACCATTCCATCGCTACTTTAAGTTGGCCTTGCCAGCAGCCTCTTGAGTTAGTATGCGTAAACCACAGTACGAACCCCGTACTCGTAGGTGCGATTAGTATGGTGTAATCGACCGCGCGTGATCGTTTCGTACTTTAGAGCTGGAATGCTACCGGAGATGTTCTAGCGTCCCCACTTAGGGCAACTGCGTCAAAAAGTTCCTGTATTGTAGTAGCTACTTAAAATTAATTTAAACCAGAAATTACCAGTTGGGCGCTTACCGCTTTGTGTTATGTAAGTAGCTGTTAATATGGTGTTAGCACGGTGCAGGCGATGATGCATTAGACAATTTTAATTTGGATGCGGTTACAGTCTTTGGTTGGTCTCATGGATACGGCCTTTGCAGGTATGGTGTTCTTGATTAAAATATGAGCGGATACGCACCCAAATTTGATAGTCTAGGTGTAATTGCTTTTCCTATTCTTACTGACCTATGCTAGGATAAGCTAAGATGGGTCCAATGCTTTAGGAATGAAATATGAACAACACGCGATTACTGACCGGCCTCTTTATGGCAATAGGTTGCTTAGGCGTAAGCTCCCTACAACCGGTACTAGCCTTTAATTTTGGTAGTGGCAACAATAATCAAGCGCCTGGATATCCACAAGGATCAGACTTGAATCCACCGCCTGTTTATGGTAATACAGGTGCCGTCGACAACGTGCCTCAATATAATAACCCCGCTCCGCCTAGCTACGGTGGAGGTGCTAACACAGGGTACCCAAATGCTTCTGGGTACAACGGTCGTTATGATCCCAACTCTCCTCCAATAGCCAATTCTTACACTCAACCGCCAATGCCACCGCAGTTTGCGGCACCCAATCCAGCCGCTACCCCTGGCTATGTTGATAATCAGTCACTTCCGTATCAACCAAATGCCAATGCAGCGCTACCCCAACCTCAGGTACCCGGGCAAGTTGCGCCCAACAATCCTTACCCTTATGCCCCACCTCCTGGCTACGGCTATGGGATGCCTCCACAACCTCCAAATTACGGTAACAGTGCACCTGGCTACCCCCCTCCAGGTTATGGTATGCCTCCAGGTTACCCTAATGCCCAACCTGGATATGGACCTCAACCTGGTTATGGACCACCCATGAATTATAATCAGCCAGTCCCTAACTACGGTGCTCTGCCTCCAGGTTATGGGCAAGTTCCAGGATACGGGCTGGCTCCAAATTATAATGGCTATGGCAATCCTGGATACGATAATCAAAACAATCGCAATGGCAGCCGTACCCCATTTTCCAATATGCCTAACCCTATGAAAATTATGCCTAATCCCATGCAAATGTTTGGTGGCAATAGGGATTAATTTTACTTAATAGCATATAACTTGAATTTTACATCATGGCTGACATTATAGAAGTATCGTTTCCAGGTGGAAAACGTGTAGACGCCCAGGTTGGGCAGTTTTTAATCCAAACTGATCAATCAGTGAAGGCAGGTGGTACCGCTTCGGCGCCCGAACCGTTCTCCCTATTTTTGGCATCTATTGCCACCTGTGCTGGCATTTTCGCCTTAGGTTTTTGCCAATCCCGCCAAATAGATAGTACAGGTTTAGGCTTGCGCATGGCTTGCACTTGGGATCCTTTACGTAAACTATATGGAACTATGGAGTTGCGACTGACTCTACCCCCAGGATTTCCGGCCAAGTATAGGGATAGTATAGTCAAGGCCGTAGATCTATGTGCCGTTAAAAGACATATGATGGAAACCCCAGAGTTTAAAGTTACCCTCCAAAATTAGTATCACATTCAGCTGTTCCGGTTTAATTTGGCAATACGGAACAGCTAACCACATCTTCACATAGTGTGGGTAGTGCGCGCCGAATCCTCTGAGTTGGGTATTATGGCATCTATCATTTTAGCTGACTCAACATCATCGAATTTTATTCCAAAACCGGATGGCTTGTTGCCTTCAGTGCGATCTGGAGTAACCCATGCTATTTTACCTGATACTGGAATCAACTCTGCACTGTCTAATAAGCCTAAAAAAAACAACATTTCTTTACCAATGGTAAAACCCTTCATTTTGGTTAATACTGGCGCATTGATGAACAAACAAACCAGATAGGATTTAAATAACATCCAAGTTCCTACAGCATACGGGTAAAAAAACATAACTGAATGTTAGTAGCAACATAACCAATAGTTTTAGATAATAATATTTTCCTAAACCACAGCCAAGGCTACCACGCTTAACATACAGATATTCTAGGTGCTCATTGTACGTTACAT
>JXSN01000241.1 GCA_001276605.1 Achromatium sp. WMS2 | reverse complement strand
GCTACGCCGCCAACCTCAGTAAGCAACTCCCTAGGATTCCCTGCGTCGCAACCTATACTGACTTTCAACACTTTAGCCGCGCCGGTCGGCAGTTGGCCGAATTGCATATCAATTATGACCAGCAAGCAATGTATTCAGCCACAATCACCATCCAGCCAAATGCCCCTAGCGATCCGAAGCAGGTATCGGATGAGTGGCGCAATTACTTTGATAGCATCCGCGATCTCAATCATAATCAGCCGCTTCCAGATACCAACTCAGAAATTGCTCATGGTCCCATCAGAAAAAACTTTTTAACTTTAGCCCATACTGCTGCTGGTAAAGGCAACTCTCTAGTAACGGGATTACAGGCTACAGCAGCCCAGAAACAGGCCGCGGTGTTGAGGCTAATTAATCATTATCGTTACCTTGGGCATCAAGTCGCAACTTTAGATCCGTTACAGCTATCGCATACCGTATCGCTACCGGACTTGGATCCAGTTGTGCATAAATTAACACCGGAGGATATGCAGCGGTCCTTTCACACGGGATCCTTATACGCACCGGATAGAATGCGATTATGTGATATAATAACGCTATGTCAGGAAGTGTATTGTAAGAATTTAGGATACGAATTCATGCATATTACTGATACCACTCAGAAACGCTGGATTCAAAAACGTGTCGAAAGTTACCGCGGTCGTCCTGAAATAACCCCTCAAGGAAAGATTTGGTTATTAAATTTACTTACTGCCGCTGAAGGTGTTGAGCGCTATTTACATACTAGATATGTTGGACAAAAGCGTTTTTCCTTGGAAGGTGGAGAAAGCTTAATTCCACTTTTAGATGAGGTTATACAACGAGCTGGCCGGCATGAAGTCGAAGAAATTGTCATCGGCATGGCTCATAGAGGTCGCTTAAATGTGTTGACTAATATTTTAGGAAAATCACCACAGGAGATCTTTAAAAGCTTTGAGAATAAGATAGATACAAAGTCAAAATATTTAGTTGGAGATGTAAAATATCATATGGGATTTTCCTGTGATGTGGATACTGATGGTGGTATAATACATCTAGCATTAGGATTTAACCCTTCGCATTTAGAAATCATCAGTCCCGTGGTGCAAGGCTCGGTACGGGCCAGACAACATCGCCGCGGCGACAGTGTAGGTGATAAAGTACTACCAGTGATAATCCATGGCGACGCCGCATTTTCAGGTCAAGGCGTAGTAATGGAAACCTTCCAGTTATCTAAGACGCGGGGCTTTACTACTGGCGGAACCTTACACATAATAGTAAATAACCAAATTGGATTTACTACTAGTCACCCTCAAGATTCTCGGTCTACTCCATACTGCACCGATGTGGCTAAGGTCATTCAGGCTCCCATTATTCACGTCAATGGCGATGATCCTGAAGCTGTGATTTTTGCTACGCGCCTTGCCTTGGATTACCGAATTAAATTTCAATCTGACGTGGTGATAGATTTGGTGTGTTATCGGCGTCATGGTCACAACGAGGCCGATGAACCGGCAGTTACTCAGCCGCTCATGTACCGGGCTATTCGTAACCATCCTACGACCAGGCAAATTTATGCTGAGCGTTTGCTTAAAGAAGGATTAATAACACTGGAGCAACCTCAACAGCTGGTAGATCAATATTATAAGTCTATAGAACAAGGCATAGTAGATACTAGGCCAGTATTATGTGCATTACCTAATATTTATCGAGTTAATTGGCGGCCTTACCGTAACATAGAATGGAACCATCCGGTTGATACCGCATTACCTAGAGTCAAACTAACTTCTTTAGGTGAGTTATTGCTAGATTTACCGCCAGATTTTCAGTTACATCCAAGGATAGAAAAGATTTGGGGAGATCGTCACGCCATGTTACGTGGTAAACAATTAGCAGACTGGGGATTTGCTGAAAATTTAGCATATGCCACGTTGCTAGACCAGGGGTTTTCTGTGCGTTTATCCGGTCAAGACTCAGGACGTGGGACTTTTTTCCATCGTCATGCAGTGCTCCACCATCAAGCAACGGGAGCAACATGGATTCCATTGCAATATGTTAATTATAAACAAGCAAGTTTTTTTATCATAGATTCGATTCTATCCGAAGAAGCAGTATTAGGCTTTGAGTATGGCTACGCCTCTGCTGAACCTAATACCCTAACGTTGTGGGAAGCCCAATTTGGTGATTTTGCTAATGTAGCCCAAGTGGTGATAGATCAATTCATTGCCTCAGCTGGGGCTAAATGGGGATTGTTTTGTGGTCTGGTTATGCTATTACCACATGGCTATGAGGGCCAAGGTGCCGAGCATTCATCGGCAAGGTTGGAGCGCTTCTTGCAACTATGTGCTGGCCATAATATGCAAGTATGCGTTCCAACTACTCCAAGTCAAATGTACCATTTGTTACGACGTCAAATGCTGAGGCCTTACCGTAGGCCCTTAGTTATATTAACCCCCAAAAGCTTGTTGCGGCATCGGCTTGCAACTTCCAGCTTGGATGAGTTGGCAACTGGTAATTTTGCACCTGTATTACCAGAGCTGGTGGCATTAGATACATCCCAAGTTATGCGGGTATTAATTTGTGCTGGTAAGATTTATTATGATTTACTGGAAGCGCGATCAGCCTTGGGATTGGAACGGGTGGCTATTTTACGGGTGGAGCAATTGTATCCTTTTCCCAAGCAAGAGTTACGAGTGGCTATGGAGCCGTTTAGTAACGCTGATGAGTTTATTTGGTGCCAAGAGGAGCCCCAAAATCAAGGAGCTTGGGATAATATCAAACATCGATTGCGTAATCTGTTGGGATCAAGTAAGCGTTTGTATTATGTGGGACGTTCCGCT
>JXSN01000240.1 GCA_001276605.1 Achromatium sp. WMS2 | reverse complement strand
GGGTCTAGCCATTGTTAAAAAGATAGTTGAGGAACACGGGGGGATTATTTGGGTGGAAAATTGCTCTGAAGGTGGAGCTTGTGTAACGTTACGTTTACCACTAATGATGTAAGATTTACTGACTTAAATTCAAAAATTGGCTGTTGGTTAAGAACGCGGCAAGCAATTACAAATAGTAATTACCCATATTTGATGAAATTATTTAGTTATTAAGCAGTTGTAATTATCTTATATTTATTTAGGGACGCTAGAGCATCCCCAGCTGCGTTCCCACGCTGGAGCATGGGAACGATCATTGTAGGTGTGAGATGTTTTTGGGTTGGAACATTGGAGCATCACCGCTGCATTTCCACACTGGAGTATGGGAACAACCATAAAAGTGTTAAGTTTAGTAATAATAGGACCATACTACCTAACTTTGATAGGTATACTTCAGCTGTATAGTAAACGTTTACCATAAATCTATTGATATATGTATAGCGTGTTTATATCAAGTAATCTTGGGACTAATTACTAAGATTGTTTATTTTGTTGCATTGTTACTTAGATACTCAATTACACAAAATACGCTATATCGATAAAACTATATCAGTCAACGCAAAAAAATAAATTAAGATGAATATGATATGAACGCGCATATTTTAGTTATAGATGATGAGCCAGATATTCGCAATTTGGTAAAAGAAATACTTGAAGATGAAGACTATCAAGTAGCAACCGCAGATAGTGGTGAAACTGCCAGAATATCGTTGCGGACCAAGCGCCCTGATTTAATACTATTGGATATATGGATGCCAACTTTGGATGGTATAACCTTACTTAAGGAATGGGTTGATGGTGACGGTTTACCGTGCCCGATAATTATGATGTCTGGTCATGGCACTGTGGAAACCGCAGTGGAGGCAACCAGATTAGGGGCTTACGACTTTTTGGAAAAACCGTTATCTTTGGCTAAGTTGTTGCTTACTGTCGAGCGTGCCTTAGAAGCAGATAAATTGCATCGTGAGAATATGGGGTTGCGTAAACGAGCAGCCCCAATAATTGAACCTATAGGTAAAAGTGCGACTATGCAGCGTTTACGCGAGCAGGTTAAACGTATTGCTCAACATGATACTTGGGTATTGATTACTGGTGAACCTGGAAGCGGTAGAGAAACTTTTGCTCGTTATTTGCATAATCAAAGCACACGTCGCAATCTCCCTTTTGTAGATCTTGGAGTATCTAGCATATCACGAGGTAACTCAGCACGTGAATTATTTGGCGGTGAAGAACATGGACGAATTTACTATGGAGGTTTGGAGCAGGCCAGTGGTGGCACCTTATTTTTAGATGAAGTAGCAGACATGGATCTGGAGGTACAGGCTCAGTTATTAGGAGCCTTAGATACTGGGTCATTTATACGTATAGGTGGCACTGAACCGGTAAAAGTCGACGTTAGGATTATCGCAGCAACCCAGTTTAAGCTAGAAAAATTGGTACAGGATGGACGTTTTCGAGAAGATTTGTTTTATCATCTTAATGTGGTTCCGTTACATATTCCGCCATTGCGTGAACACCATGAAGACGTGCCAGAATTATTGGCCTACTATGTAAACTGGCTCGCCACTCATGAACGCTTGCCCTATCGCCATTTTAGTGTTGCGGCTCAAAATTTTTTGCGCAATCATTCCTGGCATGGCAATATACGTGAATTAAAAAATCTAGTGCAACGCAGTTTAATACTTGGTGCAGGCGAGGATATTTCTCAGGAGGAAGTTGAAAGCATCTTAGGATCTTTACCAGCTGTTCAGGGAACTGAGATAGAATCACCAGTATCTTTTGACCAACCTTTACGTGATGCTAGAGAACAATTTGAAAAGGCATATTTAGAATATCAGTTAAAGAAGCACATTGGTAATGTTAGTAAAATGGCCAAAGATGTTGGAATGGAGCGTACTCATCTTTATCGCAAATTACGTTCCTTAGGGGTAGAAATTAAAGACCGCAAATGATTCTATCTACCAAATTGCGTTAAATAAGTATCTTACCACTTTTTTATATGATATATTAAATTCATTATAGCTTAAAATATTAAACATACCTTAGACTTGGAGACGGCAATTTTGAATCAACATGCTCAATTGGAAAAATTGGCCACTGATCAACTTACAGCGTCGTGGCTACGTTACTATTATCGGCATACTGCGGAGGAAACCCTGGTTGAAAAGGATTTAGCTCAAGTTTATAGCGCTGCTATAACACACCTGGAATTTGCTAAGCATCGGACCGTAAATCAGGTTAAATTACGTATTTATAATCCGGAATCTGGAAATCATGGGTGGAAATGTCCACATACGATAGTGGAATTAGTTGCTAATGATATGCCATTTTTGGTAGATTCCATGTGCATGGAAATACACCGGAATGGTGTAGCAGTATTGGAAACATTTCAGTCCATAATACCGATACTTAGAGATAGTGCTGGTTATTTGCAGGATATAGTTGATGAGTCTACCGATTTCTCTGTTCCACGTGAAGCCGTGGTTAAATTAAAATTAGTGCGTCAGGTAGATTTACATTTTCTAGAATCTTTACGTCAAGCATTATTAGCAGTGCTGGCTGACGTATCTGCCGCGGTACAAGATAGAGATTCGGTACAAGCAGAGTTGAATAAGCTACAAACTGAGCTTAAAATTATCAATTTGCCTGATTATATCAGTAACCAACGTACTGAAACTATAGAATTTCTACACTGGTTATTGGATCATCACTTCACATTTCTAGGTACCTGCTATTATTCTCTAACAACGCAATCTTATGACGGTCCTAAATTAGGCATTTTTAGGTATTTAGAGCCTACGGCTTTAGCAGCTATGTTT
>JXSN01000239.1 GCA_001276605.1 Achromatium sp. WMS2 | reverse complement strand
TTGCATATTTTGGATAGCGGAACTAATGATTTTGGATATCTGATTGATCATGCCCTTGACATCCTCTGCAGTTGTCGCATTATGCTTCTTAAGATCAACAAGAGCATTTTCCATAGTTGTAGCCACTCTTACCTGCATTTTCTGGTTAGCCTGATTAATCTCGGATGCTGCCGCAATAACTGGTGCAATAGTTGCTCCTAATTTACGGTTGGCCTCAGCGTAATTTTGATTAATAGCCTCGTTGATTGCTTTGGCGATACTGGAGCTTACGACTTCGTAACCAGCTTGCATTTGACTAGGTAAATCTGTTGCTATTTTGCCTAGTATCTGTTGCGATGATTGCGCTTGTGTCTTTAGTGCGATACTAACAAGTTTCATTTGTTCAGCAGCGGTAGTAACTTGGCTAGCTACAGCTTTTATCTGATTTAATCCATCTATAATGGGGGCAAGATTAGCAGCCGAGGCCTCCACTAGGATTTTGAGTTGGGCAGCTAGGGCGCTGTTCAAGGCATCAAATTTTGGCCCTAATTCCGCAATTGATTCGGTAAAATTGACGTTTACAGTGCTTAAGGGCTCCATTTGTGATACCAGTATACTGAGTTGATTGCGGATTAGTGCAAATTCGCTACTGATAGATTTTGCAGGAAAGCGCAAAAATAGTTCGCGGTCTAGTTGATCTAACTCCCAAGCCAAGTTTCCCCGCTTATGAGTGTAAAGGCCGCGCATAAAGGCCAAAATGACGGTGAAGATCAAAGCAACTAAACTGGGCCAGAAGGCCTCACTCAGGCCATGAATCAAGGTCGTAGCAGTAGTAAGATTTGCTGAAATTTCTGATGCGCCACTGGCATGCGTTTTAAATTCAAAATTATTAAGAATTGGCTTAATACAAAGCAAGGTACCAGCAATACCGCAAATAAGCAATATTGCGGTGATACTACCAAACACATTAGCGCTACCGCGGCGTAACTCGCGTCTGGTAGATAGTTGTTGCAATTCGTGTAAGGAAATAGAGCGGCCAGATTTAGCACTAGTTGCAGTTGCCAGCAAGTGCTCAGAAAAATGAGAATCACGCATCCCATTTTCAGTAATCCACTTTGCATAATCCATAGAGTCATCAGCAGCTAAATTTAGTAATAGTTTAGTGCCTTTGGCCAATTTATTGCGTTCTACTCCCAGCTCATGGCTGGCCCGTGCCGCAAATCCTAGGCCAATCAAGCCAACTATCAAGATTATGGCCGAGATTATAATGGGTAATGGCCCCAGTATCAATTCAGTTACTAAGAACGCATTGGGATTCATGGCTGAGTTACCAATACTACGTAGATTTCTACCCTGCGATTACGTGCGCGCCCGGCGTCTGTACCACTAGTATCCAAGGGCAATTGACTGCCAAAACCAAAAGGTTCTGTTTGGATCTGAGCGCGCCTAAACACCTCCGAGAGCCTAAACTGCCCAGCAACATATTCAGCCCGCGCCTTAGAGAGCTGGAAATTATAAGCAGCATCCCCAACTTCGTCAGTAAAACCAAATAAAAATACTCTGCTCTGTGGGTATTTAGTGGCTATAACCTGTGCTACCTGCTGTAGATTAGCCTCATCCCTAGAACCAAGAGTAGCGGCATCATAGGTAAACTGTGGATTATCTTTATAACGGTAATAACTAGCTATTCTGTTACCGCCTAACTGCGTAATAATTTGGTTGGTAACTAGCTGGTTATTGGCATTATCTTGAGCTTGAGTAATCCATTGGGAATCTACCGCTGCCATAGCATTGACTTGGGGTTGCAACTCTCCAAACATCCTACTTATGCGTTGTTGGGCGGTGCTAATAGCTGGCGGTGGCGGTGGTACGGTAAATTTGGTGCCCAAGTCACCAACTTGACGCATACCGATTTTAACCTGATCTAGTAACATCTCCCCTGTGTTGCTACAATCATTAGTGCCTGACATTCTAGCTTGCGAAACAAACCCTTCCAGCCGGCCTTCAAAATTTTGGTAATCATAGAGTAATTGGTTCGCCGAGGAACGGGCGCTGATTACTTTATCTGCCGCTGGAATAGCTAAATTATTTATAGTCCCAAGCACAGTTTGCAACTGGTTAAGCAAGGCCAGAGCTGTAGCTTTATCATACCCCTTCATTGCTTGCTGAATTTGTTGATATAATGCCAATGCTTTGTTTTGCAACTCTTGAGCTTGTGTAGTTAGCTGTTCTGGGTTGATAAATGTAGGTTTGGGGAGTTGTACTAAGTCTTGCAAACGCTGCTCTAAGCTCACTGCCTGGTTGCTTAGTTGCGTATATTGCTTATTGCAGTTATCAGCCCCTAATCCCATCAATATCACAAATAACAGGAATATACCACCACCAACACCAGCGCCAAGCTTTAGTTTTGGATTACGTTCCCAAACGGCAAGCCACCACGCGATCGGTTCCCGGTAATGGGGACAGTCCGATTTAGCACAAACATCAGCTGTAACTTCCAAAATTTTGCCATACTGCTGGCAACTTTGATTCTTACACCGAAAATACTCAATCATAATTAGTTCACTAGGGTACTAAGTTGGGAACGTATTTTACACCAACGTTGATATTCGGGTGAGGTTAACCCATGTTGAGTTTCTAATTCTGTAGAACGTGTTTCCAGGAGATGTCTGAGAGCGATGGCTGTATATCCTATTGCCAATAACTTTACATGCAATAAACCATGTAGTTTAAACATACTATCAAGATTAGCGTTGTCAATGGCAGTAGTTAGATTTATTCCCAATAACACTGGTTGTCTACCATCTTGATTTTCAACTATTAAAAATACGCCATTGGCATCATTGGTAACTATGGCAATATTGGACTGTTGGCCAAGCCACAATTCGCCTT
>JXSN01000238.1 GCA_001276605.1 Achromatium sp. WMS2 | reverse complement strand
ATCTGTTGAGTTATTGTTAATTTTCGCCCTGGTAACTGAGCTTGAATCTCCATATTCAGTGCATCAATATGTGTTTCAATGAATGGTAATGGGGCGATAAAAAACACGGGAATTTCTCCTGTTTTCGAGCTAACTTATTCTAGCATATTCTGTCAAATTTTAAAAACTGGATTATCGAGTTATAGGACTATTCTGGAGCAAGCCGACGCAGAGGAACCTCCACCGCAGCGTGGCAAACGTGGCAAACCTAAGTAATCACCGGGGCGTAACCTTTTAGATAGGCGTCTCGCCTGCTTACACTCCCAATTATTTTAGGACTTACACATTGGTGTCATGTAGCTTGAGGCATTGTTTAAATGATGCTCAATAAAATCAAATTATTAGCATACTTCCTGCGTAAACCCTATATTTTTGCGGGCGAGGACGCCCACACTCCCAATTTAGCTTACCCCGTGTGCAATAAGGCTTAAACAATTATGAATCATTCGGTTATGAAGCGTTGGCTATTAGGATCAATAATTATACTGGTAACGTTTGTTAGCATGTTGCTTATTACACCAATTTGGCAGTGGCAACAATCTTCTAAATCTGCTATAGAAGTTAAACCCCAACCGCCAGCGGCTATACCTCAACCGCCTGTAGCCCCTGCTGTTACCTTCGAGGTTCGTGGTCATTATCATATACATCCGGATGGTACGGTTACGGATACTCGTAATGGCTTAATGTGGAAGCGTTGCGCGGAAGGGCAAACCTGGACTGGCGCCACTTGTTCTAGAACTCTCACACAAGAGACCACCGGTAGGCCTTGGGATAAGGTTATGTCGATAAGTTGGTTTTTTTCACCAAAACAAAAATCCTGGCCGGCCTTTGCTGGGTATAGTGATTGGCGGGTGCCAAATATTAAGGAATTGCGCACTTTGGTATATTGTAGTAGTGGTAAACCGCAAACTTGGAATGATGCTGGTAACTGGTGTAAAGGTAATTACGAGCAACCAACTATTGATCAAGTAGTTTTTCCTAACGTTCCTAGAGCAGGGTTGGGATCTTGGTTCTGGTCGGCCTCTGCGTATGGCTCCGACTCTAGTGGCGCGTGGGCCCTGTATGTCAATAACGGCGGCGACTATTGGCGTGGTAGGTCTAGTGCCAGGCAGGTCCGCCTTGTGCGGGCTGGTAGGGTGCAATAACCAACTGGCATCGCACAATGTTGCCATATTGCAACCAACACGACAAACATCATCCCCATAAGGAAGCAATATCCCTATGTACCCACCAATCAATCCCCGTGTCGACTTCGCATTTAAAAAAATATTCGGCAGCGCAGAAAACAAAGATCTGTTGATTGCATTACTCAACGCCATTTTAGAATTAAGAGCACCTATCACCGCAGTGACACTAAAAAATCCCTATAGCCTAGCAGCTTATCGCACTGGTAAAATGTCTATTCTTGATATCAACGCCTGCGATGCTAGTGGCCGCTGGTTTTACGTTGAAATGCAGATCAATGAAGATCGCAGTTTTGATAAGCGGGCTATTTACTACTGGGCCAAAACAGTTACGGAGCAATTGAGCGAAGGTGCTATGTACCGTACTTTGCAAAAAACCTATTGTATCAGTATTTTAGACTTTGATCTCATACCTAATCGCACCGAGTTTCACAACTGCTACAAAATCTTAAATCGCGCCACCGGCCAAGACGGTGACATTCACGACCTGGTAGAATTACATTACCTAGAGTTAGGCAAATTCAACAAAGACTATGCTGATTTGACCACGGCATTAGATCGTTGGGTGACCTTTTTCACTGGTGCTCAACAACTAGATCGGCAACTATCGCCCCAAACCCTCGCCATAGATCCCAATATCAGTAAAGCTCTGGCGGTGACAGAACGGTTATTTAACCCCGATGAGCGCGCTACTTACGAAGTACGATTGCAGGAAATGCTTAATAATAAGAATGCGATCGCCACAGCCCGTGCGGAAGGATTAACCGAGGGATTAGATAAGGGTAGAACTGAAGGCGAACAATCTGCTTTGCGTAAGGTGGCACGTAATCTCTTGAAACTTTTACCCCCAGAAGAAGTGGCCAAGCAAACTGGGCTTACTCTTGCTGAAGTCATGGTGCTGTCCCCCAGAGATTAATTACTGTATTTTGTTACGGAGGTTTTATTATGAGTAAACTTGATGAAGATATTCAACATGGCCATTATCTCATTCACCCTGATGGTACGGTTACAGATACCCGTACTGGTTTGATGTGGAAGCGTTGTGCTGAGGGGCAAACTTGGAATGGTAATACTTGTGTAGGAGAAGCTATTGCAGTATTGTGGAACGAGGTTATGCCCAATGGTCAGCAAAAATCCTGGCCGGCCTTTGCTGGGTATGATGATTGGCGGATGCCAACCATTGATGAATTGCGTACCTTGGCCTATTGCAGTAGTGGTAAACCGAGAACTTGGAACGATACAAAAGAAGAATATTTCAGATGTGAAGGTAATTATCAACGACCAACTATTGATCAAGTGGCCTTTCCCAACACAGATCCAGAAGGGGTCTGGTCGTCCTCTCCGGTTGCATCCGTCTCTAGTATCTCGTGGGCCCTGTCTTTCGATAGCGGTTATGCCCATTGGTATGTTATTTTTTATTCTAGGAAAGTCCGCCTTGTACGGGCTGGTAGGGTGCAATAACCAACGAGCATTGCGCCAATAGCTCATCCCTGGCTTCTGGATTCCGGCAATCCATGCCGGAATGACGGATAGGGGGTAGGGGTGAGGTCTATGCAGGTGGTGTAAATATACACATGGCGGGATTCACTGCATTTCTCCCGCCCTACGGGGCTACCGCAAAGTCAGGTAGGGTGCGCATCGCGTACCTTTTCTGTGCTTGACGTTGATA
>JXSN01000025.1 GCA_001276605.1 Achromatium sp. WMS2 | reverse complement strand
AAGCTGCATTAGCAGCCTCTTCATACATAGGGATATCATTAATTCCACAGCCTACTAAGGCTAGCAAAATAATTAACTGAACTATTTTGAGTATTTTCATACGCGATCTTCTCTTGATTTGCGATGGTATATAATATAAAATGTAGTTACTACAAACAAGCACTATGCCTACCAAAAATCACCTATTTTCTTCAAATCAGATGAAAGGGAACGCAACCAGGGTTGAATTCGCCACTTCAGTATAAACTTGCTATAGTTTTTGACTAACTCGATTGTGTGCACATTGGGGCAGGTATTTACAAATTTTGAACTTGAACGCCCTGTTCAATCATTCCAAGAAATTGCTGTGATATCTTACCTGAAGTATAAATTATTTTCAGGCTAAACCCATATAAAGGTCAACCAAAAAATAATGCTCATTGTATGGCATGATACAGAATGTTCTTTTCCTCGCGCTAATTTTATGTAATTATTTATGTAAATTCAATAAATAGGCACATATAACTAATGCTTGGGGAAGCAGCTTCAGTTAACTCTTTATTTTTTTGTAACCTACATTTGATAAAAAGCTCTAATTACTAATTACACTATGGAATTTGTGGCTATAGGCCTCATGTCCTATGGCTGTTCCGTTTTAATTTGGTAGCCAAGTAGTAATCACCTGGCCTTTTGATGATCGGTTGTATGAGCCACCATTTTATAACGTAACAGATATACCAATAGTCGGTGTTTCCTTTGCAGCCAGGCAAAAGCACGTTCTGCTTGCAAACGTGGTGTGTCATTCTTTAACGGACGCCAAGAGCTTTCTTATTTTTCCATACTCGTTTGGGAAATTGAGGACGAGTTCCTCTTGTTCGTAATCTCTAGCTCAAAGCCTTTCTGTCGTAGCCCTTACCTTTTCTCCCATATGCAACTCCATCACCTCCTCCTTTGCCAGGGGGAAAAAGAGCCATCTACAGCCCCATATTGCCATTGGATTGCGCCTCTGTTATCTGCTTTTCCTAGTATTCGTGATTGCATTTCCGCCATAGTGCCATCCACTTGCCATCGCTTTAGCCAGCGGTGGGCTGCGCTCTTTGATGCCCATGATTCACCGATTGGTACATCGCACCAACGACATCCAGTTATTAGTATATATAACAATGTATTCAATACTTTACGAAAAGGTGTTGGTGGCATTCCTCGTTTACGTATTTTTGGAGTAGGAAATAAATCAGCAAACATTTGCCACTCAGAATCACTTAAACCTTCAAATCGCCCTGCCATGTTTCCTCCTCCTTAAAATTCAAGCAATATGTTACGCCCAAACTGTATTAGTGGAATAGGTTCATAAAATCACGCCCTGATTTTGATCGTGTATGCAATTACGGGGCTATTGATATGTAAAACTGTCCGAACCGTTGGCTAAGGTTCCAGTTCTTAAAAAGTAGTCAAGCTGTTCAGCATTTATCAAGTCAAAACCGCGGTAGGGATCGGTAACTATGATGGGGACAGTAGGTGGATAATGCTTAGCAATATCGTCAATGGCCACCCATGGAATGTTGCCGAGATGGTTCTGCTCTATGTAATCTAAAACTTCAAGATGTCGAAAGTATTTGACGGCGCCGCGTTGTCTAGGAGTAGCTCCCATAACTCGGTCAGCTACAGCTTTGGAAAAACAGCTTTTAACTACATCTATGGTGCAAATTTCCAGCCAAGCCGAGGTTATTACAATTTTAGCATGGACATATCTTAAAACTACTTCTTCAAAGTAATTGCGGCATTCAACATGAAATTTGAAAATATTTTCTGGATCAGTATCAGGGTCTATAGTTGCCCCTGGTAGATCTTCTTTTACTAACACCCCATCCAAATCCAAAAATATATACATTATGTCTCCCGTTTGCTCATTTTAAAAACCAGTTATCCATATTGTTGCCCAAGTTTTTGATAAATAAAAAAAGAAAGGCTAAGCAGCTCCGAGATGCGCAATTGCACAGCATTTGGTGTGCTTAAGACGTGCCAGATGGTGTCGCTGACTTTGGAGATTACCAGACTGATGCCCAGCTGCCCTAAGTTAAGCCCTAAAAGCATATTTTATTCTCACGTTTAAGATGATTATATTAACTTTTTGCTTAACTTAATGCTAGTGGGGGAAGTGCTTGTCAATGACCGGTATTATTGACATTTTTTTCATCTGCGCCAGTAGGCGAGGGATCGTCTACCCGCTCGACGGCGATTATATTTGGTGCTGTGTCCATGGTCTGTTAGATAATAGCTGAGAATCATTATGTTAACATAACATCTCGTATCTGGAATAAAATTGAGCGCACGGGCAGTGGGTACTTTGAAAAAAATTAAATTCCCTGCAATTTAGTTAAACCTTAATAGCTTAAATGTTTTGTTAATTTTCTGGCAGGCACGAACTAGTTCGTGTATTATGCCGTGCTAAGTGTTGTCTTACTTAGCCTAAACTACCATGAACCGCAATGTCTTCAGAATCCCAAAAAACATGCAATGTACGGTATATCCAAGTAGATGCTGAGCATCAGGATCAGCGTTTGGATAATTTCTTGTTAGCTCAGTTGAAAGGTATACCTAAAAGCCTGGTTTACCGTATCATTCGTAGTGGTGAAGTACGGGTTAATCGGGGGCGTATTCGAGTTAATTATCGAGTACAATCCGGTGATAGTATTCGATTACCACCAATGCGGCTGGTTACGTCTGAAACTGTTTCCGTTAATGCTGGAATCCACCAATTACAATGGCTGGAACAGGCTATCCTATATGAGGATAGTCACCTGTTGGTTATAAATAAACCCTCTGGGATGGCTGTGCACGGTGGCAGTGGAACTAGTTATGGGATTATTGAGGCTTTAAGGGTATTACGTACGGATACCCTAGAGTTAGCCCATCGTTTAGATCGGGACACCTCCGGGTGCCTGATAGTCACTAAGCGCCGCTCCGCATTACGTTCCCTACACCAGACTATGCGGGATGGTAGTTTTACTAAGCATTATTTGGCTTTAGTGAGTGGTAAATTAGACCGATTTAGGGTAAATGTCGAAGTGCCTTTAGTTAAAAATATTCTGAAAAGTGGTGAAAGGATTGTACAAGTCGATCAATCAGGTAGGTCGGCACGGACTGTTTTTCAACGACAGCGGGCATTTGATGGGGTTAGTTTGGTTGAGGTTTTGCCATATAATGGGCGTACCCATCAGATTCGAGTTCATGCCGCACATATAGGTCTGCCAATAGTGGGAGATGATAAGTATGGGAATAAGGCGGTAAATGCTGAGTTACGTAAAACCACGGGATTAAAGCGGTTGTTCTTACATGCTGCTAAAGTTCAGATTCCAAGTTTAGGGGATGGTCCTAGTTTTGAGGTAATCGCACCATTAGATTCAGCTCTGGAATCTTGTCTACAACGCCTGGCATCCAGAAAATAGGATCTACCGCACAACTAGGATTTTATCTAAAATACTGGCCGAATCAGTGCTGAAATAGCAGCCAGATGTGTCGATGGTTAAAGCCAACCTCGGCGTTTAAAATACCAGTATGGGGTTATACCAGCTAAGATCATCAAAATAATGGCAAATGGGTAACCAAAGGTCCAGGCTAATTCTGGAATAATCCTAAAGTTCATGCCGTAAATGCTTGCTACCAAGGTAGGTGGCAAAAACACTACGGCAGCGATGGAGAAAATCTTTATAATTTGATTTTGCTCCATGCTGATAAACCCCTGGGCTGCACTCATTAGAAAGGTTACTTTTTGGAACAGAAAGTCGTTATGCGGTAATAACGATGCTATGTCACGCAAGAGATCTTTGACCTGATGTCGGGCCTCATCAGATAAATCACCATATCTGGTTAAGAAAGCTAGATCTCGCTGCGTATCCATCAAACACAGACGCACTTTTCCATTAGTGTCTTCGTGCCTGGTAAGTTCATCTATGGCGGCTTCTAAACGCCGGTCTTCTGTTTCCAGTACCATGCGGCTTACTTCTTCTAAACCTTGGTGGACTTCCTCCAAGGTATCGGCAAGGTCTTCAACTTTAATTTCTTGTAATGCAATGTAAATAGATGCAGGGGCGATGGTAGTATTAACCATGTGCCTAGCCCGCATGCGCAGTAGGCGAAACGCTGGAATTTGGCGTTCTCGCAGGCTAAACAGGCGCTGATTACTAAGAGTAAAGGCTACTGAGGTGTTGTGGGGTCTACCTTCAACATCATGTAGAAATAACGAGTGTATGTGCATTCCATCTTCATTTAAGAAAAAGCGAGCACTGGCCTCGATTTCATCAACATCTTCCGTTTCTGGAAGCTCGCGCCGGTATAGTACAGCAACCCGTTCGCGTTCCTCGTCAGTGGGATCTACCAGGTCTACCCATACAGCATGTTTCAAATTAAAATTCTGATCTTCAGGCAGCATCATAACTAGGCGATGCTCGCGAACCATAAATGCGTTGAGCATAATGAGACTACCGCACCTTTTTTACACAGTCGTAACAATTAGGGTCATAACTAATTAAAAAATCGAAGTTTAAGAGTTAGAGAGGCTATGCTGTTGAGTCGTATTACAGACGGCGCTTGCATAACGTAAGTTGTAGGAAGTAATAATTGTGTCATTTTGAACAAGATTTGGACACAACTATACCGTAAGCATCCTGATGATACTCAGGGGAGCAAAAATAGAAATTTACTTATTCTGCGTTAATCCAGCACAAATCATACTGCTGATTAGGTGGGTAGAAAAGTATAAGATACAGCTGGCGGAGAAGGAGGGATTCGAACCCTCGGTACGCTGTTAACGTACACACACTTTCCAGGCGTGCTCCTTAAGCCGCTCGGACACCTCTCCGTAACTTGATTGCTATGTTTGTCTGGATACCAAAGGTTTGCCACTCGGGTTCAGACACGAGTAGGATAACCGAATCCAGTTGTTTATGCAAATCCTAAATTTCAGGCACGCATTCTATTCTAATTATTGGCTGTTGGCAATCAGTTGCCAGCAATAGTCATGGGACTGAGTAACCAGGAGCCAGTTTGGATATTCTGGCGAGTATCGATATCGTGGCCAATGGCTTGCAATCCCATAAACATATCTTTGAGATTACCGGCAATAGTAATTCCTTCAATGGGATAGGCAATATTACCCTGTTCTACCCAAAAACCAGCGGCTCCTCTTGAATAATCACCTGTGACTAGGTTAACACCCTGGCCTAAAATTTCAGTTACTAATACTCCAGTTCCCATTGTCGTCAATAACTGCTGTAAATCCATGGAACCAACATCTATTTTTATATTGTGGACGCCTCCGGCGTTACCAGTGGATTGCATTCCAAGTTTGCGGGCGGCGTAGCTATCTAAAATGTAACTTTGTAAGATGCCATTGGTAATCAAATCTTTGGCCTTGGTTGCGACTCCTTCGCCATCAAATGGCGCGCTGCCAATACCACGTTTTATATGTGGTCGTTCGTAAATATTGACAAACTCAGGAAATATTGGCTTATCTAGGTGGTCTAACAAAAAGGAGGATTGCCGATAAATTTTATGTCCATTGATGGCACTGATGAAGTTGCGTAATAGTCCACCTGCAATATCTGCTTGCAATATTACTGGTGCGGTACAGGTTTTGATTGCTCGCGATCCTAGGCGTGCCAAGGCCCGGGCGGCGGCTTTGCTACCTACGCTTGTGGGTAATTCCATTTCCGTATGAGAGTGGCCTCTAGTCCACCAATAATCTCTTTGGGTACCATCAGTATCTGAGCTGAGCACGGTACAGCTAATACCATGCATGGTGCTGGGGTAACTGCCTATAAAACCGTGGCTATTACCGTATACGTATAAACCGGCATGGCTATCTACCGCTGCTCCTTCAGAGTTGGTAATTCTGGCATCAAACTGTCTTGCAGTAGCTTCACATTCTACGGCCAATTGGATAGCCTGATCTGTGTCTATTGGCCAAGTATGGTGTAGATCAAGATTAGGGATTTCTTGTGCCATTAATTCTGGATCAGCTAGCCCATTGCAAGGATCGCCCTGGGTATATTTGGCAATTTTACAAGCTGCGGCTACGGTATCGCGTATGGCGGCTAAACCTAAATCGGTGGTACTGGCTGTACCCTTGCTGGTGCCAAAATATACCGTAATGCCTAGGCTACGGTCTTTAGTGTACTCTACCGTTTCCACTTGTCCCATGCGCACGTTGACACTGAATCCAGTATTTTGTATTACCGCAGCCTCGGCCGCACTGGTACCTAGCTGTTGAGCTTCTGTGAGTATATCCGCAACCATGGCTTCCATAGTTGCCGTTTGTTCCTGAATAATTTGCATTTTTTATTCCAATTATATGATTATATGTCAAAAATAGCATTTATTGTGATCAAATGTAATCCATAATTCTATATTATCACCAATATGATGTACCTTTACAGGCTGAACATATACAGATTTTTAGTAGAAGGTTAAAATAATATTAACATACCAAACTTTAACAGATATAAACACATGAATAAATATTTGAGGTAACAGTTTTTTATTATTTTAATATTGGTTTTCAACACTAATATTCGAGCAGAGGGGGCATTTGTTAGTAGTTATACTACAATAGATCCGGATTTTTGCAGTGAGTTCACTGAAATAGATGTAGCAGCATCCCGATCTAAATGCCCGAGTTTTGGGGATATAGGGGTCATAATTGATGATAGCGATGAGCGCCATAGCATAACGTTGGTGCGCAATAATATATTGTATCCGCTAAATTTTTATGAAACTGTTACCACCGCTATGAGCACCTTGGGATCCAAAAAAATGGAATGGCGTTATCCAATGGGTGATCCACAGCACCCTGTGGCCATGCTGGTCAGGTTAAATGTTGGAACCAATGATTCTCAGGAGCAACAGGTTTCATATTTAGTGGTGACCAAAATAACGGAACGTCAAATATGTGTAGTTGGAATTATACCACCTAAGTTTAATCAAAATTTCTTAGCTCGAAATATGGCAGACCAAGCGTATAGCATGCCATGCCGTACGACGGTTTTACCCTAATAGTTACATGAACAGCATTATTAACAACTGGTTTAGAAATTGATAACCCAAGTTTGTGGTACATACCTGCTTGTGATCCCAATCAATCAAACCAGCGGCTTGGGCTTTAAGCACCCCAGGCATGATAACACTGGGTTTTAAACCAGTGCGTTGTTCAAATAAATCCCAACTGAAACCCTGGCGTAATCTTAAGGCGTTGAGTAAAAATTCCTCAACTAGCTGCTGTGAATCCAAAATTTGTGTAGATGCGTACACAGCACCAGCGGCTAATTGTTGAAAATAGGCCTCTGGAAGTATCGGCTTATGGATTCTAGATATTTGTCCAGAACTAGCGGTTAATTTACTATGGGCACCTGGTCCTATACCTAGGTAATCGCCAAATTGCCAATAGTTGAGATTATGTACACAATAATTATGGTTTTGGGCGTAGGCTGAAACTTCGTATTGTGCAAAACCAGAATCATCTAAAAATTGTTGACCGCTATTCTGGATTTCCCATAATACATCCTCATCCGGTAACTCAGGAGGGGCTGTAAAAAAGCGTGTATTGGGCTCAAGTGTTAGTTGATACCATGAAATATGCGTTGGTGCTAAATTTACAGCTTGTTCCAAGTCGTAAAGAGCTGATTTAATATCTTGTTTGGGTAATCCGAACATAAGGTCTAAGTTAAGATGCTCAAAACCAGCAGTTTGTGCCATGTGTACTGCGGCAATGGCGTGCTGGGAGCTATGAATACGGCCTATGGACCGTAGGTGTTCTGCATTAAAACTTTGAATACCTAAGGATAACCTGTTAATACCAGATTGCCGATAGCCAATTAGCTGGTCTAGATGTACTGTGCCTGGGTTGGCCTCTAGGGTGATTTCAGCATTTGTGGCTAGCTGGCAGTAATTACTTATTCCAGAGAGCAAGGCTTCAATCCAGGGTGCGGAAATGATGCTAGGGGTGCCGCCCCCAATAAATATACTAGACAGCACGCGTCCAGGTAGCATGGTTATGCCAAGGGCTAAATCCTGTAACAGGGCTGGAATAAGCTTAGCTTCTGGTACAATTTCAGTTATTGGATATGAATTAAAATCGCAATATGGGCACTTACTTAAGCACCAGGGTATGTGCACGTATAGTGCCAAAGGGGGTTGGGTTAGCACTACTGATTACCGTTCAGGCAGTTGAATACTATTGTAAATACGAAGTTTTCTAGACCTAAGTGTGGTTGGTTGGCCGCAAGTAACACCTGGTGGCAGCAACTTAATGCTACGGGGCCATGGTACAGGACCGCAAGTGCAATGAGCAATAATTAATCATGCGTATTATGATATAGCTGTTACACGATGATCAAGGCAATTTACCCTGTTATAAAACCTGCAAAGACTCTAGTACAGCGGTTAAAAGCCTGTTAGTAAAGAAGCTAAAGTAACTTTGGTTATGGTAAACTTGATGTAGCCTGGCGTGATATCAGCCATAATTACTGGTACCGCAGGTTAAATACAGCAGAGGATTGACCATGAACACATCAGACCAGTTAATTATTTTTGATACCACCCTGCGCGATGGGGAGCAAAGCCCCGGTGCCTCCATGAATCAGGACGAGAAGGTACGCATTGCTAAGGCGTTGGAACGTCTGCGAGTCGATATCATAGAAGCTGGTTTTCCTATTGCCAGTCAAGGAGATTTTGAAGCGGTCCAGGCGGTAGCAGCAGTGGTACAGGATAGTCGCGTATGTGCTTTAGCCCGTGCTTTAGATACAGATATTATCCGGGCTAGCGAGGCGTTAAAACAGGCTAATGCTTCAAGAATTCATACTTTTATTGCTACCTCCAAAATCCATATGGAGCGTAAGCTCAAGATGACGCCGGATATGGTTGTCGAACAGGCGGTCAAGGCAGTCAAGCTGGCTCGTAAATACACAGATGATGTAGAGTTTTCACCAGAAGATGCGGGCAGATCTGAATTTGAGTTTTTATGCCGTGTGATTGAAGCCGTAATTGCGGCGGGTGCCCGGACTATAAATGTTCCAGACACAGTTGGTTATAATATTCCACAACAATTTGGGACTTTAATTAGAAGGTTACGCGAACGTATACCTAACTCAGATCAAGCCATTTTTTCTGTGCATTGCCACAATGATCTGGGTTTGGCTACAGCAAACTCTTTGGCCGCGGTGCTAGAGGGGGCGCGTCAGGTAGAATGCACCATAAACGGCCTTGGGGAGCGGGCCGGCAATGCGGCCTTGGAAGAAGTGGTTATGACGGTGCGCACACGCCAAGATTTATTCCCCTGCAATAGTCGTATCGATACCACACAAATTATGGCTTGCTCGCGTTTAGTATCTAATATTACTGGTTTTCCAGTACAGCCTAATAAGGCAGTTGTAGGAGCTAACGCGTTTGCCCATGAATCTGGTATTCATCAAGATGGTGTATTAAAGCACCGTGAAACCTACGAGATCATGCGGGCCCAGGATGTTGGATTAAGTGCCAATCGCATGGTGTTAGGTAAACACTCTGGTAGGCATGCTTTCAAAAATAGGTTGCAGCAGCTGGGTATCGACTTCAGTATCGAAGATGAGCTGAATAGTGCCTTCCGACGTTTTAAAGAATTAGCTGATAAAAAGCACGAAATTTTCGATGAAGATCTGCAAGCATTGATTTCTGATACCAAGTTGGCTTTAGCTAATGAGCGGATTAAACTGCTGTCGCTGAGGGTGTGTTCCGAAACTGGCGAGTTACCGAACGCCAAGGTAGTTTTAATGCTTGATGGTGAGGTACGTACCAGCAATGATAATGGTAGCGGTCCGGTGGATGCTGTCTTTAGGGCTATCGAGGTAATCGTGCAAAGTCAAGCCTTGTTAAAATTATACCTAGTTAATGCTATCACTAGCGGCAGTGACGCCCAGGGTGAGGTGACAGTGCGTTTAGAAAAAGGGGGGCGGATCGTGAATGGTCAAGGCTCTGATACAGATATCTTAATCGCCTCCGCCAAGGCCTACATTAATGCCTGTAACCACTTGATGGATACTGATGCCCGCCAGCATCCACAGATCGGTGATGTTTAGTTTTAACTTAACGATTATGTTTTAGCACCAAATTGGATAAAGCATAATCGTTTCTCATGGTCTAAATTTGCTCAGGGGGATAAAGTTGGTGCCATTCCTCGTTTACGTATTTTTGGAGTAGGAAATAAATCAGCAAACATTTGCCACTCAGAATTACTTAAACCTTCTTAAAATTCAAGCAATATGTTACACCCAAACTGTATTAGTGGGATAGGTTCTGCATTGCTCCCGCCTTAATGGCCCCAACGCGGTTAATTTGTACCAACAACGTTAGCACGGAGTTTAAATTCTAATTTTGTGATTTGCCCAGTGTCATCATCCTTATACAATACGACGTTATAGTGTTGTGCGGGTTTATACAATTCTGGATTCTCTCCGCTGATGAAATTAAAAATAAAATTAACCATTCTAGCGATGTATGTACCGCGAACTTTTAATTGCTCCTGCATTTGAACATCGCCGCCGGAATTGCTTACTGCAGTAAACCACTGTTCCATACGCGGAGGTAGGGCTTCTGAGTTAAAGGCCACTTGCACTGCTACCGGGTTCTTACCGCTGCTTAGAATTGCGGATAATTCTTCGTCAAATGCAGCGGAATCGGTAAAGGTTAGTGGTAATTCAGGGTTTTTAACGCCATTGCCAGTGCAACCAGCAATCACAAATAGGATCCACAGGATTTGGGTTGCTACCAGTATTTTGGCAAGTTTACTCCATACGGATGGAGCATAAGTTGTTGATAGATTTGGATTGAAAGTTAGCATAATTGAATTCCAAATTGGTTTAAATACTCAAAGTAGTGGCTATCCAATAGTTACCGCACTCCAGCGCCGCCTTCGCCTACTACCATAAACACTCCCCAGACTCCGGGGTGGATTTCATCAGAGTTTTTCGGATTATCTAACATATGCATTTGGGCGCGGCGTAAGGCTTCGGCACGGCCGATTTCGGGATTGGTTTTCCATGCCTTAAACATGTTACCAGTTAGGGTAACCGCGGGCTCGGAAACTACTTCCCAGTGGGATACCAGCATAGCACGAGTGCCAGCGTAGAAGAAGGCTTTGGCGAGGCCAGATAGGCCCGAGGCACCGCTAGAGCCGTCGGGAGCGGCGGTGTTGCAGGCGGAGAGTACGACCCAGTCGGCGTTGAGTTTTAATTTAGCAACTTGGGAGGCACGGAGCAAGCCGTCGTTATCGGGAGTTGGTTTTAAAGGCGGGGTTAGGGCAATGGCTGGTTCTATTTGGTTAATTTGTGTATCGGTGATTTCTCCGGCTACTAGGGCATGGGTGGCAAAATCCACTATTTGGTAATTATCCAATGGTAAACTCTGTACTTGAGGTACAGTGGCTTGTTCTTGTAAGAATATGCTGTTAGGGCCGGCACCGACGATCTTGGCTATGGCTTGTAGTTCAGCGGCGGTTTCGGGAAGGGGGCTAAGCATGTCTCTAAGTTGGCTAGCGGCAATTGCACCACTGTTGATAGCTCTAGTTAATGCGATGCCGCGGTTGTTGTTAGCTACACCGGTAAAAACGGGATCTCCAAAGCCGACAAATGGTTGTGCAGCTGTGGTTTTTTGGGTGGATAGTTGGCGCAATACCACTAGGGAGCCAGCGGTAGGCAGGTTGACGGTGGCAAAGCGCCGGCTTAACCAGGCTAGGTGTTGGTAGTCTGGAGTATTGGTTGTGGCAGGTGGCTCAGTGATTAAAACCCCAAAGGGGAGACTATCCAATACATCGTCTGTCACCACAAATAGGGTTTTGATGTTGGTTAAGTTAGCAGCTTCTGGCGCTAGTAAATCCTGATACAATTGATAGGCTACAGTGGTAGGATAGGGTAAGGATAAGCCTTGACTTTCTACCGGACTTAAAGTTTTGCGCAATTGCGCAATTTGGGATTTTAGCTCGGCTTGCGGGCGATTTATAGTGCGGAAACTGGCGGTAGTGGTGGTTATTAACCAGGCACTGGTGGCTGGAATACCGGTTTTGCTATTATCCACAGTAAAATCTCCCACCACATAAGCCAGTAACGCTTCGCCAGGGTGGAGCAGTTGTTGAATTTGGGTGATAGTTACCGGTTTGGGGGCAGTTAATGCCAAATATTGGGGAAATTCGGTATTTAATCTGTGGGTAAGATCAGTCAATTGGACTTGGAGTTGCTGCTCTTGCGCGCGGAGGTCCTTAATCAATCCTGGGTTTAATTTATCCGGGGCGGCGCCCACTGCGGCCACTAGGTCTTGATCCAGTTTACCCCAGGCGGTTTTGGTAGTTTCGTATTGGCGAGCTAATTCTGCCAATTTGTCATCACCGGCGGCAAATCTAGCACCCATTTGGGCTAAAGCAGTGCCGACCGAGCCATCATGGGCTAGTTGGCCAATTTCAAAGGTTTCAGCAGTGATTGCGGCCTGGGGCGCTGGTTGCTCCTGTAGATATTGGGCGGCAATATGGAGGTGAGCCAGAAAATCGTATTTGCCATTATTGCGCGCAGCAGCGGCCAAAGTGGATTGCTGGTTACTGCGCGCCAAAATCCGTTGTTGATGTATAGCATTCCCGCGCCGGATATATTCCAAAGCTGGCGCATACTGGCCTTGAGCTCGATACAGCTCAGCCAAGTTGTTTAAACTTTGCGCCACATCCGGATGGTTGGGCCCTAACACTTGTTCCCCGATGGCTAAACTGCGTTTAAACAGGGGCTCAGCTTGCGCATACTGGCCTTGAGCTCGATAGAGCTCAGCCAAGTTGTTTAAACTGGTAGCCACATCCGGATGGGTGGGCCCTAATGCTTGTTCCAAGATGGCTAAACTGCGTTTATACAGCGGCTCAGCTTGCGCATACTGGCCTTGATTATCATACAGCACAGCCAAGTCGTTTAAACTGGTCGCCACATCCGGATGGTTGGGCCCTAACACTTGTTCCCGGATGGCTAAACTGCGTTTGTACAGCGGTTCGGCTTGAGCATACTGGCCTTGGCTGTCATAGAGCCCAGCCAAGTTGTTTAAACTAAGCGCCACATGCGGATGGGTGGGCCCTAATGCTTGTTCCAAGATGGCTAAACTACGTTTACACAGGGGCTCAGCTTGCGCATACTGGCCTTGAGCTTGATACAGTTCAGCCAAGTTGTTTAAACTGGCAGCAACATGCGGATGGGTGGGCCCTAACACTTGTTCCCAGATGGCTAAACTGCGTTTATACAGGGGCTCGGCTGGGGCATACTGGCCTTGGTTATGATAAAGCATAGCCAAGTTGTTTAAACTTTGCGCCACATCCGGATGGGTGGGCCCTAACGCTTGTTCCCGGATGGCTAAACTGCGTTTATACAGGGGCTCAGCTTGAGCGTACTGGCCTTGGCTGTAATAGAGCGCAGCCAAGTTGTTTAAACTTTGCGCCACATCCGGATGGTTGGATCCTAACGCTTGTTCTCGGATGGCTAAGCTGCGTTTATACAGCGGCTCAGCTTGGGCGTACTGGCCTTGGGCATTATAGAGCAGCGCCAAGTTGTTTAAACTGGTCGCCATATCCGGATGGGTGGGCCCTAACACTTGTTCCCGGATGGCTAAACTGCGTTTATACAGGGGCTCAGCTTGAGCGTACTGGCCTTGGCTGTAATAGAGCGCAGCCAAGTTGTTTAAACTGGTCGCCATATCCGGATGGGTGGGCCCTAACACTTGTTCCCGGATGGCTAAACTGCGTTTGTACAGAGGCTCGGCTTGCGCATACTGGCCTTGGGCTTGATACAGCCCAGCCAAGTTGTTTAAACTAAGAGCCACAGCCGGGTGGGTGGGTCCTAACGCTTGTTCCTTAATGGCTAAACTACGTTTATACAGGGGTTCGGCTTGAGCATACTGGCCTTGGGCTTCATACAGCGCAGCCAAGTTGTTTAAACTGTTAGCCACATCCGGATGGTTGGGTCCTAACGCTTGTTCCCGAATGGCTAAACTGCGTTTGGCAAGTGGAATAGCGGTAGCATATTGGCCCTGTTGAAAAAGGGTTACAGCTTGGCTATTTAAGGCTTCAGCCTCGCTAAGCTGAGCCTCATCCGAGGGTGAGGGCGGTTTAGGGTTATTCGCTGGCGTGGGGTGCGGTGGCGTGGATTCGGTATGGGTAGCCACCGCGTTACTGTTATTATCAGCAGGGGGATTGGCAACTAGGTGTGAGTTTTGGGCGCAGCCTGCAATTAAACAATATGTTAATACAATGGCTTTCTTGATTTGCATAGCAATCCTATCAATCTATGAATACTGGTATGTCAAGAATCGTTGAGTTGTATTTGAGGTTGTGTGCTTTGGGGTGAGTTGGTATCGTTACTAATATAAAAGTGCTCTAAACCTGGGTGTTTGTAAGTCTAAATTCCATTGTGCCATAGTTTTGTCCTAAGTTAAAGATTTAATTTTGGGTAATTGTGCATAATGAAGTTATGAGAGATAAGGTGGGGTTGGGGGGTGTTGCGCTCTGCCATAGACCTCACCTCCGGACCTCACCCCCTGCCCCCTCTCCATTGATGGAGAGGGTGAGGTCCGGAGAGAGTGCAGGAGTGAGGTTTACTATATTGCCATCATTTCAATTTCTTCACCAACAAACCACTAACTGCGGTTCCTGAAGCCTTACAAGTTTTATAGCATGGTGAATTGCCACTATCAGAATTGGCTTCAATACGTTCGCTAGCCACAATTTCGGCAAAAGCCGTAGCGATCAACTCTTTACCATTCATAACATCCCGCAATGAAGCACGTTTTTTTAAACCTCGTTGAGTCTTTAGTTGGGCCGCGGTAGCACCAAACAAGGGCCGATAAATACCATTGGTACATTGAGCAAAACCAAAGCCGGCTACCCCATGCTCTTTGAGGGTCTCAGTAAAATCCGCCCTAACTTCTTTGCCAGCTTGGCGTTGCTGATCCCAAGTTAGGGCTTCTGTAATCTTGTTTGTTTTACTAACAACGGCATCAAAGGTCCGAATCACCAAAATATGAAATCTTGGCGAGATCCACATGGCATAGGCATAGACCAATTCCTTCGCAACGTAAGTGCCTTGGTTGCTGCCACCTTGAAGAATGCTAACTGGTTGATTTTGCTCCGTTCCTGGAATTCCAGGAACGGAAAGTTCTTTAATTAATTCAATGGTCTGTTGCAAAGACAACCAATTGCTGGGTTGATGCCGCTTCTCGCCGCCACTGGCCTTGTGTAAATCGTTTAAACAAAATCTACCTTGCTCATCTTGCCGGATGGCAATTTCATCAATGATAATTGGTAACTGCATTGTATGCCTCATAAAAATAAAACTAGCAATGATCTAACTTTCGTTCCGCGACCCAGCCTACAATCCAAGGCATTTTACTTTAACTTCTTCACCAACAAGCCTTTAACCGCGGTTCCTGATGCCTTGCAGGTTTTGTAGCAAGGTGAATTACCTTGATCCTCATTCGCATCCATCCTCTGACTAGCTACAATCTCGGCAAACGCCGAAGCAATCAACTCTTCCCCCGCTCATGGCATCGCGTAACGATGCACGTTTGGCTAAACCACGCTCCTGTTTCAACTTCGAAGCGGTGGCGCCGAATAATGGTCGATAGATGCCATCGGTACATTGCGCAAAGCCAAAACCTGATACTCCATGTTCCCTAAGCGTACCAGTAAAATTAGCCCTAACTTCTTTGCCAGCTTGGCGTTGCTGATCCCAAGTTAGGGCTTCTGTAATCTTGTTTGCTTTATTAACAATAGCATCAAAGGTCCGAATCACCAAAATATTAAATCTTGGCGAGATCCACATGGCATAGGCATAGACCAATTCCTTCGCAACGTAAGTGCCTTGGTTGCTGCCACCTTGAAGAACGCTAACTGGTTGATTTTGTTTCGTTCCTCGAATATGAGGAACGGAAAGTTCTTCAATTAATTCAATGGTTTGTTCCATCCGGAGCCAATTAGCAGGTTGATGGCGCTTTTCTCCGCCACTGGCCTTGTGTAAATCGTTCAAACAAAATCTACCTTGCTCATCTTGCCGGATGGCAATTTCATCAATGATAATTGGTAACTGCATTGTATACCTCATAAAAATAAAACTAGCAATAATACAACTTTCGTTCCGCAACCCAGCCTACAATCCAAGGTATTTTACTTTAATTTCTTCACCAACAAGCCTTTAACCGCGGTTCCTGAGGCTTTACAAGTTTTATAACAGGGCGAGTTGCCTTGATCCTCATTCGCATCCATCCTCTAACTGGCTACAATCTCGGCAAACGCCGAAGCAATCAACTCTTCCCCGCTCATGGCATCGCGTAACGATGCACGTTTGGCTAAACCGCGCTCCTGTCTCAACTTCGAAGCGGTGGCGCCGAATAATGGTCGATAGATGCCATCGGTACATTGCGCAAAGCCAAAACCTGATACTCCATGTTCCCTAAGCGTACCAGTAAAATTGGCCCTAACTTCTTTGCCAGCTTGGCGTTGTTGCTCCCAAGTTAGGGCTTCTGTAATCTTGTTTGCTTTATTAACAATGGCATCAAAGGTCCGAATCACCAAAATATGAAATCTTGGCGAGATCCACATGGCATAGGCATAGACCAATTCCTTCGCAACGTAAGTGCCTTGGTTGTTACCGCCATTAATCACGCTAAGTGGTTGATTTTGTTCCAGACCGGGAATTCCCGGTCTGGAAAGTTCCTCAATTAATTCAATAGTTTGCTTGTTACGTAGCCATTCGTTGGGGGCATGGCGCTTTTCTCCGCCACTGGCCTTGTGTAAATCGTTCAAACAAAATCTACCTTGCTCATCTTGCCGGATGGCAATTTCATCAATGATAATTGGTAACTGCATTGTATACCTCATAAAAATAAAACTAGCAATGATCTAACTTTCGTTCCGCGACCCAGCCTACAATCCAAGGTATTTTACTTTAATTTCTTCACCAACAAGCCTTTAACCGCGGTTAAAGGCTTGTTGGTGAAGAAATTAAAGTAAAATACCTTGGATTGTAGGCTGGGTTGCGGAAC
>JXSN01000237.1 GCA_001276605.1 Achromatium sp. WMS2 | reverse complement strand
TGTGCACAATTAAAACTCCTAACCCCTTGGCAAATTTTAATGATGAGTGTAACCTTATCTCATACTGATTTACTGAGGTATTATTGAGATGAATAGCAAAACCTTAATTCCAGCCGCACCATCAGCAGGTACCATAGAGGCCTACATTAGCTCGGCTTACCAGATACCGATGCTGAGCCTTGCCGCTTAATCCTTGTAACAAAAAATGGGTAAACACGCCATGTTGCAACTTATCATCCTCCCAGCTTGTTCCACCGGGTTGAGTTGCAAACAACACCTTAATCCCACCAGTATTTTTTGAAAACCATTGGTTACTGAAAGTAGCACTTTTGACCAAAGTCGTCCTATTCTGCAAATCCATCCCATCCCGACATGCGTCTAACAATACCATACGCTGCCCAGCTCGGGTTTTTTGCAGCAACTCCAATACCTCACCTACCGGCAGCCCATCACTGCTAACGGTATCAGCTGTAACCCCATACAGAGCTAAATAATCCCGACCATCGGTTCCCTCAAATCCATGTCCTGAATAAGCAAATATAAACGTATCCTCAGGCTGCAAAAAACCAGCAAGCTGCCGTAAAGTTCTCAACAAAAAACCTTTCACCACACTATGATCCACCACCAGCTGCACTCTATACCCCGCCTGCCTTAATGCTTGTGCCAAGGCCTCCGCATCTGCACGTGCGTATTTCAACTTGCCAATTCCACTGGCATTATTATAATCACTAATGCCAGCCACTAAGGCATATTTCCTTCCAGTATCAGCCGCTTTCAACCCGGCCCACATCCAAATTATAAATAAAAATACCAAAAGTCTGCCATATCCATATTTAAGGCAATTGAGTTGTTCAAGTTGGAACATACGACCTCCTCTAACCACAAGCATTAATTTCCATAGCACAATTCAACATGTCGGAACCAAACTAAAATACGTAAGGAAAACTTAGACTTTTCTGGGTATAGTTAGCGATAAACAACCGCGGTTGTGTACTTATGCGGTCGCTCATGTAGTAGGTCAATACTCTGTTATCGTCGTATTTAACCCTGCTAAATTTAAGCCAATTGCGAGCCAGTTTATTTGTGTTGTAATCCTTTTAACGCCGCCTTAGCTTCAGCAAGCCCCTGAGCCGCGGCTTTACGATACCATTTTACCGCCTGCCTGTCGTCCTGTTTCACCCCGCGGCCTTCCTCGTACATCCAACCCAAGTTGTATTGCGCCACGGCATTACCCTGAGCTGCTGCTTTACGCAACCATTCTACTGCCTGATTATCGTCCTGTTCCACTCCACGGCCTTCTTTATGCATATAACCCATCTGGTTTTGCGCCATGGCCAAGCCCTGAGCTGCGGCTTTACGATACCATTCTACTGCCTGATTATCGTCCTGTTCCACCCCACGGCCTTCTTTATACATATAACCCATCTGGTTTTGCGCCATGGCCAAGCCCTGAACTGCGGCTTTACGATACCATTCTACTGCCTGATTATCGTCCTGCTCCACCCCGCGGCCTTCTTGATACATCCAACCCATCTGGTATTGCGCATCCACATCACCCTTGTCTGCAGCTTTACGATACCATTCTACTGCCTGATTATCGTCCTGTTCCACTCCACTGCCTTCTTGATACAGATAACCCAGATTGTATTGCGCCGCGGCATTACCCTGAGCCGCGGCATTGCGGTACCACTCTACTGCTTGCTTATCATCCTGTGCTACCCCGCGGCCTTCTTGATACATCTGACCCAGGGCGTTTTGCGCCGCGGCATAACCCTGGTCTGCGGCTTTACGATACCATGCTACCGCCTGCCTATCGTCCTGTGCCACCCCGCGGCCCTCCTGATACATCCAACCCAGGTCGTTTTGTGCATTAACATAACCCTGGTCTGCGGCTTTACGTAACCACGCTACTGCTTGCTGGTCGTCTTGTTCCACTCCACGGCCTTGGAAGTACATAAGACCCATAGCAGCTTGCGCAGTGTCATTACCCTGAGCTGCGGCTTTACGTAACCACGCTACTGCTTGCTGGTCGTCTTGTTCCACTCCACGGCCTTGGAAGTACATAAGACCCATAGCAGCTTGCGCAGTGGCATTACCCTGAGCTGCGGCTTTGCGAAACCACTCTACCGCCTGCCTATCGTCCTGTGCTACCCCGCGGCCTTCTTGATACATAGAACCCAAGTTAATTTGTGCAGTGGCATTACCATGATCTGCGGCTTTACGATACCATGTTACTGCTTGCCCATCGTCCTGTTTCACCCCGCGGCCTTCCTCATACATCCAACCCAATGTGGCTTGTGCATGGGCAACACCTTGGTCCGCGGCTTTGCGGTACCACTCTACTGCTTGCTTGTCGTCCTGGGTTACCCCAACACCGTATTCATAACACATACCAACGAGCCATTGGGCACCAGCATTACCTTGCTCAGCTGCTTGCCTCCAAGCCTTGTAGCGTGACTGATGGTGCGCCTGTATCCACGCCTTGCCCATATCATTTTGCTCTTTTTCCCAATCTTGTTGGGCATTCTGCAAATCAGCAGCAAGTTCAGTATCAACACTGGGTTGCTGGTTGGTATTAGCCTCCACACCGGCACTAGTTGGTATCTCCACCTGATTACCTGAATGAGATACCAATAACAGTGGGACATTATCATTATTCACACTATAAGGGGCTTGCAATTTATTATTTTCCCACGCCCAATCGGGGACAGATCTACTCAAATAGTTAGCTAAACTGCTGAAAGTAACATCCCCTTGACCATCCTTAGCCTTGCCGCTTAATCCTTGTAACAAAAAATGGGTAAACACGCCATGTTGCAACTTATCATCCTCCCAGCTTGTTCCACCGGGTTGAGTTGCAAACAACACCTTAATCCCACCAGTATTTTTTGAAAAC
>JXSN01000236.1 GCA_001276605.1 Achromatium sp. WMS2 | reverse complement strand
TCCATGGCAACCATCCCCGAAGTATTTCGCGAAGTGGAATCCGGAGCCTGCCACTACGGCGTAGTCCCAATCGAGAACTCCTCCGAAGGCATTATCAGCCACACCCTAGACACCTTCATTCGCTCCAACCTCAACATATGCGGCGAAGTCAGCCTACGTATTCACCAACACCTACTCAGCAAAGCCACCGCTCTAAACCAAATCCAACGCGTCTACTCCCACCCCCAATCCCTAGCTCAATGCCACAGATGGCTAGACCGCTGCCTACCTCAAGCCACCCGCCTAACCTTAAGCAGCAACGCAGAAGCCGCCCGCCTAGTCTCCCAAAGCGACCCCCAAGATGCCGCCATCGCCGGAACAACTGCCGCTGAACTGTACACCCTAAAAATTCTTGCCAGCAACATCGAAGACGAACCCAGCAACACCACCCGCTTCCTAGTTATTGGTAAAAACGACACCGCAGCCAGCGGCACCGACAAAACCAGCCTATTACTAGCCTGTCCCAACAAAGTAGGCGGCCTCCACGGACTACTTACCCCCCTGGTTAATGAAGGCATCAGCATGACCCGCATCGAATCCAGACCCTCACGCAGCAACCTCTGGGAATACGTATTCTTCATCGACCTTGAAGGCCACAAAACCGACCCCCAAGTCGTAAGAGCATTTAACATATTAAAAGCACAAACCAGCCTCTTTCGAATACTAGGCTCCTATCCGGCCGCAGAAACACTATGATACCACCCAACCCCACTCCCAATTTTCTCAAACTAACTGCCCCCGGAATACCCGCCCTAGCCCCCTATTTGCCTGGTAAGCCTATATCCGAACTAGAACGTGAACTAGGAATCAACAACTCCATAAAACTAGCCTCCAACGAAAACCCCCTAGGTCCCAGTCCCAAAGTACCAGCCGCCATCAGCGCCCACCTACAGGAACTAGCACGCTATCCCGACGGCAACGGTTTTAATCTACGCCACGCCCTCGCCCACAAACACCAAGTCACCCCAGAATGCATAACCCTAGGCAACGGCTCCAATGACGTACTCGACATCATAGCCCGCACCTTCCTATACCCAGGCGCCGAAGCAATCTTCTCCCAATACGCCTTCGCCGTCTACCCCATATGCACCCAAGCAGTTGGCGCCAAATCCCAAATAGCCCCAGCTTGCAACTACGGCCATGATCTTACTGCCATGGCTCGTCTAGTTAATCCCAACACCCGTGTCATATTTATTGCTAATCCCAACAATCCCACCGGAACCTGGGTTACCACCCAAGCATTAAAGGATTTTCTTAATTCTCTACCAACCCACGTAATAGTTGTAATCGACGAGGCCTATTTCGAATACGTAACCAATACCGAGTATCCAGACACCAGCCTCTGGCTAACCGCTCTGCCTAATCTAATAGTGACCAGGACTTTTTCCAAAGCCTATGGTCTAGCTGGTCTCAGAATTGGCTACAGTCTGTCCCATCCCCAAATTGCCAATTTATTAAATCGCGTCCGCCAGCCCTTTAACGTCAATAGTCTAGCTCTAATTGCTGCTGAAGTCGCTCTCAGTGATCATCAACATTTGCAACAGGTTACCAACCTAAATACCCAGGAATTAGCCCTGTTAAGTACCGGAATTACCAATCTAGGTCTAAGCTACATTCCCTCCGTAGCCAACTTCATAACCATAGACCTAGCCCGATCAGCAGCCCCTATATACCAAGCCCTGCTAAAAACTGGTTGCATCGCACGCCCGCTGGCCGTCTACGACATGCCCAATCACCTTCGAGTGACTGTCGGTTTACCTGAAGAAAATGCTAGGTTTTTACAAGCTTTATCCCAGGTATTAGCCCAACTATGATAGAAAAACTCGCCATAATTGGAGTAGGCCTCATCGGCGGCTCCCTAGCTAGAGCCTTGAGGGCAGCCGGCGCCGTTGGAGAGATTATAGGTTGCGGACGCGCCTGGCCCAACCTGGAACGCGCTTTGGCTTTGGGAGTTATCGATCATGCCACCGATGACCCCGCCCGGGCCGTAAGTGGAGCTGATATGGTATTTGTAGCAGTTCCCTTAGGGGTTATGGCTGAGGTTTTCAACGCCATAAAGGATAAACTGGCACCTAACGCAGTTGTTACCGACGGCGGTAGCGTTAAAACTAGCGTCATAAAGGATGCCGCAGCAGCCTTTGGCACCATACCAATTAATTTAGTCCCTGGACATCCAGTAGCTGGTACGGAACACAGTGGTGTAGAAGCC
The DNA here is from genome assembly GCA_001276605.1 of Achromatium sp. WMS2. Classification (GTDB taxonomy): domain Bacteria; phylum Pseudomonadota; class Gammaproteobacteria; order Chromatiales; family Chromatiaceae; genus WMS2. The sequence goes on along the minus strand of JXSN01000236.1, from coordinate 680 downwards.
TCTTTTGCCGAACTATACCAGGGGCGCCGAGTAATCCTCACCCCATTACCCGCAACTCAACCTCGTGCGATACAATTGGTGGAACGCATGTGGCTAGCCTGCGGCGCCGAAGTTATCCAAATGGCCCCCGAATGTCATGACGAAATTCTAGCGGCCACCAGCCATCTTCCGCATGTTCTAGCATTCAGTCTTGTAGATATGCTAACTCAAATGCGTGAACATAACGAAATATTTCGCTATGCCGCTGGTGGATTCCGTGATTTTTCCCGTATCGCCTCCAGCAACCCCATCATGTGGCGCGACATATGCATGGCTAATCGCGAAACCTTACGTGTAACTTTACGTAAATTTACCAAAAATCTAGAAGATTTAACCGCTGCCTTGGACGACCCTACGGGTGATATTCTGCTGCAAACTTTTGAACGGGCTAAGGCTGCTCGTGATTGCTACTTAGATAAGATATCCTAAAATTCTTGACCTATATTAGCCTAGCATTTAACTCGATAATCCAGTTTTTAAAATTTGACAGAATATGCTAGAATAAGTTAGCTCGAAACAGGAGAAATTCCCGTGTTTTTTATCGCCCCATTACCATTCATTGAAACACATATTGATGCACTGAATATGGAGATTCAAGCTCAGTTACCAGGGCGAAAATTAACAATAACTCAACAGATTTG
>JXSN01000235.1 GCA_001276605.1 Achromatium sp. WMS2 | reverse complement strand
TGGCTTGATTTTCTAGATCAGCAGGAGTAGCTCCAGGATCGTCCACCCAATTACGCAACAAATCACTGCCGTTAATAAGATCTATTGCTAAACGTTTGAATTCATACTCATAGGGAAAATCGCGCCACAGTGGATAATCAGGATATAGGCTACGAATACTTTTGAATACTAGGGATATTATGCGCCAGGGCTGAAACAGTTGGTGTTGATAAAAGGCATGCTCAACATGGATCTGAAATCCGGCGCAAAGTTGCCCCTTATATTTGTGAAAAGTAGGTTCAAACCAACATTCACGTAACTTACAGCCGCGTAACCAATGCGGCGCAAGGTTAGTCATAGTTTTCAACAGACGTTTTGGATCTATGTCTGGTGCTCCAAAAAGCTCCATAGGTCTGGTGGTACCACGGCCTTCGGATAATGTGGTTCCTTCCAGCATTACAGTGCCTGCGTAACAACGGGCCATACTAAGGTTGGGGGCATTAGGACTGGGATTAATCCACACTCTATTTTCCAGCGGCCAACCATATCCGGGCGCTTTATCTGGGGCCCAACCTTGCATATTTATTATTTTGTAATCTAAATCCAGCTGAAGAGTTTTGATAAACCATATGGCTAATTCTCCCATGGTTAAACCATGACGCATAGGAAGATTGCCAGCCCCTACAAAGCTTTCCCAACCAGATTGTAAACGCAGACCTTCAACGATGCGTCCCACTGGATTAGGGCGATCTAAAATCCATACTGTCTTACCGTGGGAAGCCGCCGCCTCTAAGCAATAGCGCAAAGTAGTGATAAAGGTGTAAATACGGCAGCCTAAATCTTGTAAATCTATTAGCAATACATCAAAATGCTCTAGCATTTCAGGAGTTGGATAACGTACGGTGCCATAGAGGCTAAACACAGGTATGTTATGGATTGGATCCCGGTAATCTGGGGATTCAACCATATTATCTTGTTTGTCACCACGTAATCCATGTTGTGGACCAATGGCAGCGGTAAGATGAAAATTGGAATTGGAGGCTATGGCATCTATGGCGTGGGTTAAATCGGCAGTTACTGAGGCCGGATTAGCCAGTAAGGCTAGGCGGCGGCCCTTAAGCTGGCGTTGTAATTCAGTGGAGGTTAAAAGGTATTCAAGGCCCGTTTGCATCGTGTTAATATCGCATTTATAGATTGGTGACTTAAAGTAATAAGTGCCGAATGTCTTGTAATAACTCACGTATTCTGCTAATAAATTTTGTGCCATCAGTGCCATCGATAATCCTATGGTCATAAGATAGGGATAACGGTAGCAGTAAACGTGGTACAAATTGATTGCTATCTTGATTCCATACAGGCTGAATTTGTGCCTTAGATATACCTAGAATGGCCGCTTCCGGGGCATTGATAATAGGAGTAAAGTGCGATCCGCTACCATTTCCCAAATTCGATACGGAAAAACAACCACCTTGTAAATCGTCAGGCATTAATTTGTTAGCTTTGGCTTTGGAGCTTAGTTGCTGGATACTGGCAGCCAGTTGGCTAATGGACTGGGTGACCACGTCCTTGATTACTGGAACTATCAAGCCAGTGTCGGTCGCCACTGCGATGCCAATATTTATGTATTCTCTAGTAACAATGCTAGTGCCATCAGCGGTTAAATAGCTATTGAAGATGGGTGCTGCTTGCAGCGCATTAGCACAAGCTCGAAGTACGAAAGGCAATATGGTTAAACGTAATGATTGGTGTGCAAAGTCATTCTTATGCAGTTGCCGAAATGTCTCAAGATCTGTTATGTCGGCTGAATCAAACTGAGTTACATGTGGTATAGATGACCATGCATGCTGTAAATGTGAGCCGCTACGTTGGCGCAGGCGCGATAGCGGTTGAGTGTGGACTGGGCCAAAGCGGCTGAAATCTATTCCTGGCGCGGGCGCAGGTGTAGGTGCCTGTGATAGCCTATTTTTTACAAAAGCTTGGATATCAGTATGCATAATGTATCCGTGCCTACCAGTACCAGTTACCAGTGATAAATCTACGCCAAGTTCCCTGGCAAAACTTCTCACAGATGGACTTGCATGCGGTTTTGGAGTGTAATAATCGCTAGGTTTAGCTAAAACTGGTGGCTTACTTATGTTGGGCGCCGGTTGGGGAGGGGCTTGCATAGATGCCTGCGGCAATATTACCTCAGATGCGTCTGCTGCTACGTCTATTCTCAGCAAAATATCGCCTGATTGTACGCTATTACCAATTGTGACTAGTATTTCCACTACAGTACCAGTAACTGGTGCTGGTATCTCTATAGTTGCCTTATCACTTTCCAAAGTTAGTAGTGATGAATCAAGTTGTACAAACTGACCAGGGGTTACTAAAATTTCCACTATTTCGGCCTTGGTTACTCCTCCCATATCTGGCAAGCGTACTTCCTGTATTGATGGCATATTAGACCTTTACGAAAATTCTTTGTGTATTAATACGGTTTTGGGGTAGTGTATACTTCATACTGATGTCAGGCGCATCCGCAGAGCCAAATCATTGCGCGAATCAGCGTTATTCAAGGCATCTTCCTGGGAAATCAAACCTTGTTTGTATAACCCAAATAGAGATTGATCAAAGGTTTGCATGCCATGGGTCTCACTTTTCTCCATGGCCTCTTTAAGACCATGGGTGTCACCATTTAAGATTAGTTCGGATACATAGCTGGAGAGGATCATAACTTCTACCGCGGGTATCCGACCACCTTTTAGGCAGCGTAGCAAACGTTGGGATATAACACCTTTTAGATTTAAGGATAGATCAGTGTAGAGCTGCTGATACGCACTTTCAGGAAAGAATTTTCGTAAAGGTCTAATATGCCATCAATACAGGAAGTACGCTTGCCAGATATGGGAGGAGTAACCAAGGCCGAAATAGTGGAAATTTTAGTAACCCCTGGTCAGTTTGTACAACTTGATTCATCACTACTAACTTTGGAAAGTGATAAGGCAACTATAGAGATA
>JXSN01000234.1 GCA_001276605.1 Achromatium sp. WMS2 | reverse complement strand
CCACAAACTAATCCAGGTCAATTATTTCTCAGGATAGCCGCGCATGCGCTGGTAATGAGCGTTGAAAATGCTCCTATAATCGGACCAGTATTGCGTATTGGGCGTGAATGTTGGTTAATGTTAAAAGATGCTCAGGATAATTTAAGCCAAGAAGAACGAATTACTCAGATAGAGCAGGCTGGGGCGTGTTCACCGGAGGAGGCGCGTAAAATTGCCGAACAGGTGTTACAAGAGCTGAGGCAGCAGGGTACAGTAGTTGACAATGAACAGGCTAACGCTATTCAAGGCTTAATGTCGGCTATGCCAGCACAAATTCGTGATCGTACTCAGACTACCCTAAGACATGCTCGTAGACTAGGTACGGCTGCGGTTACGGTCTTACCTGTTACTTCCAATTTTAGTAGTGCTGAGCGCGAAGCTTTTTATACCGGTTTATTCCCACCCCGGGCACCACAGTATAATAGTGGCGATACCATTCCTAATCATAATCCGGAATGGCATTTAGAGCGTTTATTAGGTATTTAGCCTCAATATTATAACACCATAGATGCAATCACGCCATATCTATTTGCTTCATTTTTGGATCGGAAACGGTAAAAAATGAAACGTCTATTCACCCCATCCATGGCTTCTGGATTCCGGCAATCCATGCCGGAATGACGGGTTTAGGTTTATGGAGAAAGTAGGGGTGAGGTAGGTATTTACAATCTACATTAAAAATCAAACAGCAAATATCACTGTACAATACGCACAAGGCGGAACGGTGCGCCATGATGTCTACACTCCTCCGCCTGTTCATCACAGAAAGAGCTGTACCATGCATAAATAAATGCGGAAGGATAGTCAGAAGCAGACCAGAATCGATATGATTCATTAGGATAATTCTTTCCTGAGCAAGAATTATCCCAGTCCTCTTCATAATAACTATCACTACAATAGACCAAGGTACGTAATTCCTCTCTTGTTGGCATTCGCCAATCACTATACCCAGCAAAAGCAGGCCAAGCTTTTTGATGGCCACCAGGCATAGTATCAAGCCAGTTCTTCATTGGTTTATAACCAATACAGGTATCAACATCCCAAGTTTGCCCTTCAGCACAACGCTTCCACATCAAACCATTACGAGTATCCGTAACCGTACTATCAGGGTTTATATGATAATGAGGAACCTCATACTGACGATGGAAAAAATAATTAAAATTTAAATCACTTCCCACCATCGCAAGAATCGCTACTATTAATAATACTTCCAGACGATTAAGACGATGTTTTTTATTTGGTTTAGATTTAACAGATACTCGATGTTCAAATTTAAATATCATGTAACTACTCACACCAAAAACGAAAAGTGCTATACTTAATCCATTAAAGACCTACTAAACTCCATGGAATCTCTCAAAAGGATTATATACCAACTTTTAGAGAGAATTGCAAAGCTTGAAGCCGAAAATACCGCGCTAAGACGTCGTTTGGGATTCGATAGTACAAATAGCCGTAATCCACCTAGTAGCAATAGATACAGAAAGTCCACAAAAGGAAAACTGTAATTAGCTACCACATCACTCTACTAACCCCATCCCTGGCTTCTGGATTCCGGCAATCCATGCCGGAATGACGGATTTAGGTTTATGGAGAGGAGCAGATGCGAGGTAAGTAGTTACTATTTAAGTATCTTTAATAGTAAAATTACTGCTAAATTAATTGTTTATCGTAACAACTGCTCGATGCTATCACAATCCAATATCGCTTCGGACCAAGTTTCCAACTGATTTAGAGTTGCGGTATCCAGCTTGCAGATGGTGGCTGGTGACAGCGGACCGAATTTTTTAATAAGTAGGCGTTTGAGCTTACCATCTATCACCTTAGTATATAATAAATCAATTGTATAAAGAATAATGGAATTTGTAAAAAATGGGAACGGTCGGATATAACTGTTCCGTTTTAATTTGGTAGCCAACTGGTAGTCACCTGGCCTTTTGACAATCGGTGGCATGAGCTACCATTGTATAACGTAACAGCTATGCAGTGAGTGCCAGACTATTCGAATCTGGAATTGAGATCAACATTGGCGTATTGCACGAAAGTGGACACAAGGAACCATGGATCGTAGTAATGGATTGCATTCCAAATGCTGTATCTGTGCGTGACTATGGATTGCGCTGGTGCATTGAGCCAATGTTTTCTGATTTCAAAAGCCGCGGTTTTGGTTTGGAAGATACGCAATTACGTTATCCTGAACACTGGATCTTCAATAAGTTGGTCCGTTCTTGCCTATCATGGTTCCAGCGAGGTTTGAGAAAACTTCTGCGCTGTGCCGAAATGGGTAATCCTCTACCAAAATTTGGTTTATCAATTTTTGCTGCTTTTAACTCTTCCGGATAAAAGTGATAGGTGATAAGAAGGTGGCTATGAAGCCTGGTAATAGCGCATGGTTGTTATTTAGCCATGATCGGGAACGGGTTGAGTATGCGTTATGTTTACCGGAAAATGCTCAAATCCCTGAGTATATTCCTAAATTGTTGTGGGATAACTTGGATAAGAAATGCTAATTTAGATCATGTTGCATTGCCGAATTAAAACAGAAATACAAGGTATACCGTGCTTACTAACTAATATGTGTAATATCTCCTATGTCTGACACAATCGAATTTTCCCAACAAATTGAATCAACTGATAATTATAATACTCTGCGTATTCCTCCAAATTCTTTACATGCGGAGCAAGCTCTTATTGGTGGTTTGATGCTAGATAACGCCGCTTGGAATAACATTGCCGACAAGGTAAATGCTGGAGATTTTTATAAAAAAGAACATCGTTTAATATTTCAAGCAATTACAGCATTAGCCGCTGATAATCAACCATTTGACGTAATTACCCTATCCGAGCAACTAGAACGCCAGGGTTTGCTTAAATCTTCAGGTGGTTTAAATTATTTGGTTGTAATTGCCCAAGAAACACCAACGGCCGCTAATATTCTTGCTTATGCTAAAATA
>JXSN01000233.1 GCA_001276605.1 Achromatium sp. WMS2 | reverse complement strand
AGCCAACCCCGAAGCGTTTTGGGCAGATCAAGCGAAGAAGTTCGTAACCTGGTTCAAGCCTTGGGATCAGGTATTAGACTGGAGCTTTGCTGAATCTGATCTTCACATAAACTGGTTTAAGGGTGCTTTACTCAATGTTGCTTATAATTGTTTAGATAGGCATTTAGCAACTCGCGGTGAGCAAGTGGCTATCATTTGGGAAGGTGATAATCCCAACGATAGTCGTCATATAACCTACCGCGAATTATATACCGAGGTCAATAAATTTGCTAACGTATTAAAATCCAAAGGAGTTAGTAAAGGCGACCGAGTATGCATTTACCTGCCGATGATTCCTGAAGCTGCCGTTGCCATGCTCGCTTGCACCAGGATCGGAGCCGTGCATTCGGTAGTATTCGGAGGTTTTTCACCAGATAGCCTTAGAAATCGCATTTTAGATTCTGATTGTCGTACGTTGATAACTGCTGATTATGGCCTACGTGGTGGTAAAGCTATACCGCTAAAGAACAATGCCGATCAGGCTATTAGCGGTTGCCCTAACGTAAATACCGTGATAGTGGTTAAGCGCACCGGTGGTGAAATCACTTGGAATCCAGAGCGGGACTTTTGGTATCACGAGGTGATGGTGGATGCTGATCCAGAATGCTCTGCGGAGCCCATGGATGCGGAAGATCCATTGTTTATTCTGTATACCTCTGGATCTACTGGTAAACCCAAAGGGGTTCTGCATACTACGGGCGGATATCTGGTTTATACTGCAATAACCCATAAGTATAGTTTTGATCATTGGGATGATGATATTTATTGGTGTACCGCAGATGTTGGTTGGGTTACTGGCCATTCTTATGTTGTTTACGGCCCGCTTGCTAACGGTGCTACCAGTGTTATGTTTGAGGGTATTCCCACCTATCCTGATGCTAGTCGCTTTTGGCAAGTTGTGGATAAGCATAAAATTAGTATATTCTACACGGCGCCTACTGCTATACGTGCCTTGATGCAGGCTGGCAACGATCCGGTAACTAGGACTTCACGGGCTTCACTCAGGATACTGGGAACTGTGGGCGAACCTATAAACCCTGAGGTATGGGAGTGGTATCATCAGGTAGTCGGAGACAATCGTTGCCCCGTAATTGATACTTGGTGGCAAACTGAAACCGGTGGCCATTTGATCACACCTTTGCCCGGTGCTACGATTTTAAAACCTGGGTCTGCTACTACCCCATTTTTTGGAGTAACACCAGCATTGGTAGATATTCAAACTGGTGAACTGTTGGAAGGTCCCGCGGAAGGTGCTCTGGTTATTACTAGTCCATGGCCTGGGCAAATGCGGACCGTGTACGGTGATCATAGGCGTTATTACGAGACCTATTTCAGCCAGTATAAGGGTTATTATTTTACTGGTGATGGGGCACGGCGGGATCAGGATGGTTATTATTGGATTACTGGACGCATTGACGATGTATTGAATGTATCAGGGCATCGTTTGGGTACCGCAGAGATTGAGTCAGCTTTAGTGGTGCATGCTCAGGTAGCCGAAGCCGCTGTAGTTGGATATCCACATGAAATTACTGGTCAGGGTATCTACGCTTTTGTAACCCTGATGGCTGGAGTACAACCATCTGATACTTTGAAACAGGAGTTGATCGGATTAGTACGTAAGGAGATAGGTGCTATTGTCACAATTAATCTTATTCAATGGGCACCTGGATTACCTAAAACTCGCTCGGGTAAGATTATGCGCCGGATTTTGCGTAAAATCGCTACAAATCAAATTGATAGCTTAGGGGATACATCCACCTTGGCGGATCCGGGTGTTGTTCAAGATCTTATTGCTAATCGAGTGAACAAGTAATTTGCTAGATCCGTTCTCTAATGTTATGAATTATCCAGGTAGCATTAGTAGTTCAATTGCGTTTACGATGCGCAATGTGTACACTGTCCACTGACATAACAGTGTGATACATTTGGCCGGACAAGCCAGGTAGCCTGGATCGGGTCGAGCCAATGGGGTTGCACCGAATGTTATTTAAAATGAGATTGTGTAGGACGGGAGGATGATAACGAATTCCGCCGGACGTGGTGTAAATCTACGAATGGCGGGATTCACTGCGTTTCTCCCGCCCTACGGTGCTTTCCATTGATGGCTAGGGGGTTATACGTTATTCCGGCAATCCATGCCGGAATGACGGAATATAGTACAGAAAAGGTACGCGATGCATACCCTACCTGGCTTAATCTTAGGTATAATAATGAGTTCATTCAATATACATGAGAGGTACATTAGTATGTTAAGCAAACGCATTTATTACGTGGTGCTGGCGCTAGTGCTCGTAGGAAGTTTGGGCATTTGGCTGTCGCCTAGCATGGCTAGGACCTGGGGGGAGTTTTTTCAACAATGGTCTGGTACGGCCGATTCCGTAGATGCCAATAATTCCCGAGGTGGCGAGCGTTGGACAGCGTCTACGCCAAATGCGGGATCTAATACTGAACAGCGGTCAGGGGTCAAAAATCGCAAGATGGCGATGACAGTGGGAATTAATACTTATCCAGATTTTAGTGGGTTGCGGCCATTGAACTATGCTCGGGCGGATGCCGAGGCTTTAGCTGAGGCTCTCAGGGGGGCTGGGTACGTGGTACGAGTTTTAGCCGATGGTAATGCTACTAAGGGCTCAATTTTAGATACCATACGAATTATTAATGAAAATTCAGATCCAGAAGAAGGTACGGTTATATTCGCGTTTGCTGGGCATGGGTTTCAAGATAAAGATGGTGCAAAGCGTAATTATTTAGCGACCTATGAGACTTCAGCTAGGGATATTCGCAACACTGGTTTAGCCGTGGATGATGTTGCAACTGCTTTGGCTACAAATGGTGCTCCGCGGCGGATGTTGTTAATTGATGCGTGTCGCAATGATCCGACGCCTAATAATAGGGGTTTTACAACGGGATCGGCAAGTTTTGCGCCATCCGGTTTGTTTAAAGGTGCTGAAGGTACGCGGATTTTGTTTTCTACCAA